>NZ_JBEZUZ010000004.1:0-141745 GCF_040636735.1 Streptomyces sp. NPDC035033
CAGGGAGCGCCCGTACGGGACGGGGGCGCCGTTCGCGTCGAAGAGGTGGACGTGGTCGTCGAGGTGGGCGCGGAGCCGGGGGCCGTACCGGCCGACTCGGTCACTGGGGCACCTCCCCGGGCCTCAACCTCGTGCACACCCACCTCAACCGGATCATCAAGCGGCACGGCGTCGACGTGCTGTGCGTCTGGGGTCCGGGGCACGGCGGGCCGGCCGTCCTCGCCAACTCCTGGCTGGAAGGCAGCTACAGCGAGGTCTATCCGGACGTGAGCCGGGACGAGGAGGGCATGGCCCGGCTGTTCCGGCAGTTCTCCTTCCCCGGCGGGGTGCCGAGCCACGTGGCGCCCGAGACCCCCGGCTCGATCCACGAGGGCGGCGAACTGGGCTACTCCCTGTCGCACGCCTACGGCGCCGCCCTGGACAACCCGGAGCTGCTGGTGGCGTGCGTCATCGGCGACGGCGAGGCGGAGACCGGGCCGCTCGCCGCCTCCTGGCACTCCAACAAGTTCCTCGATCCCGTCCACGACGGGGCGGTCCTGCCCGTCCTCCACCTCAACGGATACAAGATCGCCAACCCCACCGTGCTCGCGCGGCTGCCCGAGGCGGAGCTCGACGAACTGCTGCGGGGCTACGGCCACGACCCGCTGTACGTCACCGGGCACGATCCGCACCAGGTCCACCAGGCGATGGCGGCGGCCATGGACACGGCCCTGGGCCGCGTCCGGGACATCCAGCGGGCGGCCCGCGCCGGCGGCCCGGCGGGAAGGCCGCGCTGGCCCGTGATCGTCCTGCGCACGCCGAAGGGCTGGACGGGGCCCGCCGAGGTCGACGGCGTGCCCGTCGAGGGCACCTGGCGCGCCCACCAGGTACCCCTGCCGGGCGTCCGTGACGACGAGGGCCACCGGGCCCAGCTGGAGGCGTGGCTGCGCTCGTACCGTCCCGAGGAGCTCTTCGACGACGCCGGCCGGCCCCGCCCCCAGGTGCTGGCATGCGTGCCGGAGGGCGAGCGGCGGCTGGGCGCGACCCGGCACGCCAACGGCGGCCTGCTCCTGCGGGACCTGCCCCTGCCCCCGCTCGAACGCTTCGCCGTCCCCGTGGACGAGCCCGGCACGACCCGCCACGAGCCGACCGCGGTCCTCGGACAGCTCCTCGAAAGCGTCATGGCCGCCACCGGCGGGCGCCGCGACTTCCGCCTCGTCGGCCCCGACGAGACCGCCTCCAACCGCCTCCAGGCCGTCTACGCCGCGAGCGGCAAGGCGTGGCAGGACCCGGTCCTGGAAACCGACGAGGACCTCGACCGGCACGGCCGGGTCATGGAGATCCTCTCCGAACACACCTGTCAGGGCTGGCTGGAGGGCTACCTGCTCACCGGCCGGCACGGTCTGTTCTCCTGCTACGAAGCCTTCGTCCACATCGTCGACTCCATGGTCAACCAGCACATCAAGTGGCTCAAGACCTCCCGCGCCCTGCACTGGCGCGCGCCCGTCGCCTCCCTCAACTACCTGCTCACCTCACACGTGTGGCGCCAGGACCACAACGGCTTCTCCCACCAGGACCCCGGCTTCGTCGACCACGTCCTGAACAAGAGTCCCGAGGTCGTCCGCGTCTACCTGCCGCCGGACGCCAACACCCTGCTGTCCGTCGCCGACCACGCGCTGCGCAGCCGCGACTACGTGAACGTGATCGTCGCCGGCAAGCAGCCGTGCTTCGACTGGCTCTCCCTGGAGGAGGCCCGCACCCACTGCGCCCGCGGGGCCGGCGTGTGGGAATGGGCCGGCACCGAGGACGGCACGCGTGACCCGGACGTCGTCCTCGCCTGCGCTGGCGACGTCCCCACCCAGGAGGTCCTGGCGGCGGCCGGCCTCCTGCGGCGCCACCTGCCGCGGCTCGTCGTCCGCGTGGTGAACGTCGTCGACATGACCCGGCTCATGCCCCACGAGGAGCACCCGCACGGCATGACCGACCTGGAGTACGACGCCTTGTTCACCCGTGACAAGCCGGTGATCTTCGCCTACCACGGCTACCCGTGGCTCGTGCACCGTCTCGCCTACCGCCGCACCGGCCACCCGAACCTCCACGTGCGCGGCTACAAGGAGGTGGGCACCACGACGACCCCCTTCGACATGGTCGTGCGCAACGACCTCGACCGCTACCGCCTCGTCATGGACGTGATCGATCGCGTGCCCGGACTCGCCGTACGGGCCGCGGGCGTCCGACAGACCATGGCCGACGTCCGCACCCGCCACCACGCCTACGTCCGGGAACACGGCACCGACCTGCCCGAGGTCACCGACTGGACCTGGAGCGACGCCCGCCGCCGGGCATGAACCCACCGTCCGCGTGCCGCGCCCCAGGCCGCCGTTGGCCTGGGGCTTCGTTCACGAGCGGAGAGCGGGACAGCGGGATACCAGGACAGCGGGACAGCGGGACAACGGGACAACGGGACAACGGGACAGAGGGATAACGGAATAGCGGGACAACGGGAATCGCACCCGCGCCATCGGCTCGGGAGGCTTCACCCCTGCCGGCGCGGCAGGAGGCGCGGCGCGGTCCGCACCAGGGCGGCCGCCGCCAGTCCGATGGCGGCTCCCGCGGCGACGTCGGAGGGGTAGTGCGCGCCTCTGTGGACCCGCTCGATCGCCACGAGCACCGTGGGTACGGCGCACGCGGCGCCCGCCCACGGCCAGCCGGGGGCGACGGCGGCGGTGAAGGCGACGGCCGCGGCGGTGTGCCCGGAGGGGAAGGAGGAGCTGTCCGGCCGGTCCTCGACGTCCTCGGGCCGGAACCACTGCTCCGGGGGCCGGCGGCGATCCACGAGCTGCTTCGCCACCCCGTTGGAGAGCACCTGCGCCACCACCATCCCCGCGATGCCCGCCAGCGCGGCCCTGCGGCCCCTCCGCCCGCCGCCGGCCGTCATGGCGGCGGCGGCGGCCCACCACAGCTTCGTGTGCTCGGCCGCGTCCTCCACCGGAGGGAGCAGGCCGCGCACCCATGGGGAGTCCCAGGACGCCACGCGTCTGGTCAGCCCGTCCTCACGCGCCCGCAGAACCGCCAGAAGCCTCATGACCGGCAGCCTTCCCCACCGCAGCCGTCCAGAACGCGATCACTCCATCCGGCGGCGGTCCTCGTCGCTGAACTTCCGCGTGTCACGGGGCTGCACGTAGGGCTCCTCCTCCTCGGGGTGACCGCCGGCGATCGCACGCTGCCGGGCCATCTCCGCGTCGAACTCCAGCCCCAGGAGGATGGCGATGTTGGTGATCCACAACCACAGCAGGAAGACGATCACCCCGGCGAGGGTGCCGTACGTCTTGTTGTAGGAGGCGAAGTTCGCGACGTAGAACGCGAAGCCGGCCGAGGCGATCATCCAGATCACCAGCGCGAGGAAACTGCCCGGGGTCACCCACCTGAACCCGCGGCCCTTGGCATTCGGAGCGGCCCAGTACAACAGCGCGATCATGATCGTGACCAGGAGGACCAGGACCGGCCACTTGGCGATCGACCACACCGTCATCGCCGTGTCCTCGACCCCCAGGGCGGTGCCCGCCTGCCGGGCCAGCTCGCCGGTGAAGACCACGATCAGCGCGCTGGCGACGGCGAGGATCATCAGCACGACGGTGAGGACCAGGCGCAGCGGGAGGACCTTCCACACCGGCCGGCCTTCGGGCATGTCGTAGACGGCGTTGGAGGTGCGGATGAAGGCGGCCACGTACCCGGAGGCGGACCACACCGCGACCACCAGGCCCACGATCGCCACGAGCGACCCCGCACCGGCGTTGCCCTGCAACTGCTCCACCGCGTTGGTGATCACATCACGCGCCGGTCCGGGGGCGAGCTTCTGGATGTTGTCCAGGACCTGTCTGGTCGCCGACTCCCCGGCGATGCCGAGCAGGGAGACGAGGACCAGCAGGGCCGGGAAGAGGGCGAGCACCCCGTAGTAGGTCAGCGCCGCGGCCCGGTCGGCGAGCTCGTCGTCCTTGAACTCCTTGAAGGTGCCCTTCAGCACCGCCCTCCACGACCGTTTGGACAGGTCGGTGGGCTTGTCCGGGGCCCGGTCCTCCACCCGGCCGTCCGGGCCGGGGCCGCTGTCCCCGCCCGCGTCGAAGGGGTGGTGGTCTCCATGCTCTGGTTTCGGTGAGTTGCGTGCCATACCCGGCGGTTTTCCCCGCCGGCGCAACTCATGCGGCCGCTTTCCGCTCGGAGCGCGTCCGGTCCGGCCGTGCCGGGCCCCGACCGCGGCGAGTGCGTCGGGGTCTCGGCGCCCACGGTGGACCGGGGTGAGGCCCGGTGAGGGGGACGGGGTGATACGGCCGCCGGCTGGACGCGCCGGACACCGGGGAGCCGCCGCTGTTCCCGTCACCCCTCGCGACCGGTCGGCTGCTCGGCGTCGCCCCCCGGCGGGGCTCGTCACGAGGGCGCGGGAGGGGCAGCTGGAGGAAGGCGGCGTGGCGACGGACCGGACGCCCGCCTCGGAGTGGCCGGCGGCGCGGCGGGCCGGGATCACGACCGGCTGGGGAGCGTCGGCCGGAGCCCGGGCGCGGGCTTCGGCTTCGGCCGGTGGCTGCGGTGGCTGCGGTGCGGGCTTCGGTTTCGGCTTCGGCCGGTGGCTGCGGTGCGGGCCGTGGTCGGAAGGCCGGTGTCGTCACGGCGCACCGTCGCGACCGGAGGGACAAGCAGGTGTCCGGCATGGGTCACCATGTGAACGTGCCCGAACCCAGCGACGAGCAGGCGGCCACGGGCCGGCTGCTCAGCCTCGTCCGTACCCTCGTCACCACGCACGCGCCGTGGAAGCCGCTGCTCGTCGGAGCGGTCATCACCGGGGGCGATCGGATGCGCCTCTACTTCCGTTCCCCTGAGCGGGACCGCACCTACGGGGTGGACGTACGGGCCGGCCGTACGGGCCCCGGCCTGCTCGGCGCGCTGGTCTCCCCGGCGTTCCTGGCGAACGAGCAGCTGCACCGGCCCTCCGACGATCCGCACTGCGACACGGTCGTGGATCTCACCGGCTACTGACGGGCGGGGCCCCACCCGCCGCCCCGCCCGTGCCGGTCAGGACAGGGCGGCAGGCGTGAGAGGGACGGCGTCGGGCCGGCCGGGCGCGGTCGCGCGGGAAAGGGGTCCGCGCGGCGGTGTGGGGGCCGCCGTCCGGCGGCGGGGACGGGACCCGCCTCGGCTCTTCCTGCCGTTCACAGGGGCAGTGGAAGGACCGGCGGCCATGGGTAGCCCAGTTGTTCGGCGTCATGCGAGCCTCCCCAGACCTCGGCGGTGGCACGGGGGTCGCCCGCGGTCAGCCGCGCTTCGAAGCGCTCGGCTTGGAGCGACGGCGGGTCCGCGGAGATCAGGAGGGTCGTTCCGAACTGGAGCCAGGGCAGCTCCGCGTCGGTCCGGTCACGGGGGTGCAGAAGGACGACGTGGATGCGGTCCGGCTCCTTGCGGGAGGCCCAGACGCCTTCCAGTTCGCAGTCCCATCGGGCGAGCCAGTCCTCGCGTCCCCTCAGCCCCGCCTCGAGCAGCCGCGCGACCGCTCCCGCCGGCCACTCCCACCCGCGGTCCTCCTCTGCCCGCAGGACCTCGGCCTCGTACCGGTCCGCGGTGAACCGGAGCTCCGGCAGGTCGAAGTCCTGGCGGCCCGAGTCGCGCCAGCCCGCCCAGACGACCTCGTCCGCGTCGCGCGAGACCGTCACGTACAGCGCGCCGCAGCACTCCTCCACCCCGCACCCGGACAGGGCGAGACGGACCTCGTGGGGCGTCGCCGTGGCGTGCAACGGTCCGTCCCGGCCCAGCAGATACCTGGGGCTCACCCCCTGGTACCGGGCGCCGCCCGGACCACCGGGGACCGCCCCGGCCAGAAGGTCCCGGCCGTTGACGATCGGGCGGACCTCGACGGCGCCCTCGTCGGGGGGAGGGCAGACGATGCTCAAACGGAGGAGGTCCGGACTCGTGGTCATCCGCCGATGATCACAGAGCCGGCTCACGGCCGTCACGTGAATTCCCGTGGCCTCCCCTGCTCGGAACGGTGGCTCAGGCCGTCCTCAGACACGCCCGCCTTGGTCACCGGACGCCCCCCGGTCACCGCACGTCCCTTTCGCCGGGCGTCCCGGTCACCGCACCTTCCGCTCACCAGGCGTCCCTGTCACCGCACGTCCCTGTCGCCGGGCGGGTACGGAGGCGCACGAAGTCTCTGGGGTCAGTCGGTGACGGCGACGTCCTCGGCCGGCGGGGCCTTCGCCTCGACCGGTCTGCCGTAGTGCGAGAAGGTGGTCGTCCCCGGCTCCTCGCCGCCCGTCGCGACGATCTTCAGGAGGTACGGGGGGCCTTCCGCGGCGATGTAGACGGTGGTCGTCCCGCCGTCGCCGCCGACCGGCTTCGCCAGCTTCAGCGCCTTCCGTCCCCCGACCGTGGTCGCCTCGCCCTCGGCAGAGTCGTCGTCCCAGCCGTTCTCCAGCCCGGCGGGGATCCCCTTCCCGGCGCAGAGCCTCAGTTCGTCCGGGGCGTCGGGCCCGTCGACGGGCGGCTTCGTCCAACGGCCCCCGAGCGCGTCGAGCAGGGCCTCCAGGTCCTCCGGGCTCCGGTGCCGCTCCTGCACGCGCAGGAGCTTCTCGTCGCGGCGCAGGTACACGTCTTTGCCACCGATCCTGATCAGTTCGGCCGTGCCCGCCGTGCCGTAGGTCATCGTGGCGGTGCAGTTCCCCCGGTCGTCGAGGGAGACGCGGCCCTTCACCGGCACCGACAGGGAGAGACCGTCGGTGTGGACGGTCACGGACTTCGCCGACTCCGTCGCGCTGATCGCCCTGCCGAGGATCCCGGGTCCGGTCCGGTCTCCCGGGGACGAATCACAGGCGGTGGCGCAGAGCGCGACGGCCGCGCAGGCCAGGGCGGCGGCGGAGCGGCGGCGGAGTACGGCGGGCATGGCGACAGTGTCTCCTGGAGGGGTCTCGGCCGGGCTGTCGGGCGGTCAGCAAGCGGGCCCGGTACGGCAGGTCGTTCACACGGGTGCGCCATTGGGTGCGCCGTTCCTCCCGGCTGAGACCGCCGCCCGTCCGTCGGCAGACAGACGTGTGGTCGGCGAAGGACCGGAGGGGGGCGGCACCAGTGCCCTCAGGGACGGTCCGGCTTCCGCGTCGCAGGTGTCGAACCGGAGGAACTCGCCCGTGACGTGCCGGCCCACCTAAACGACATCGGTGGGGGCGTCGATGTGCCGCCAGGACAGTTCGGGGACGGCGACGAACCCGACGCCGGGAAAGAGGGGATGGGCAGGCCCGTCGTCCAGGGCCACGAAGACCCCGAACCGCTCGATCGCCGCGACGGTGCCGGACAGGATGTCGCCGGGGCGCAGGGTCCCCAGGAAGGCCCGGAGTTCCGGGCTCTCGGACTGCCCATCCACACCGCCACCCTGGCACACGGCCTCGTGGGCCGGCCATGTCCTCGACGGACCGGGGCAGCCGTCCGCGATCCCTTCGTGTCCCGGCAGCCGGCGCCTTGACCGCCCGGACGGGGCCCGGGCGGTCTCGGCGTGGTGGGGAGGCGTGGTGGGGAGGCGTGGTGCCCTGCCGGTCCGGTCGGGCACCACGCGGTCGGTTCTCGCCCCGTGCGCGCCGCAGGTCCGGCGCCGGTACGAGCTCCTCGTGTGCCTCGTGTGCCTCGTGCTCCTCGTGTGCCTCATGTTCCATATGAGGCGGGTGGTTCAGCGGACGGCGGCCTCGTCGTTCTCGCGGTCCGGTGCCCGGGGGCGGGGGTTCCTGCGCGGGGCCGGTCGGTCGGCGGGGTGGTCCGGTCGGTCGGCGGGGTGGTGGGGCGGGGCGGTGGCCCCGTCCAGGAGGGCTTCGATCCTGCGGGCGAAGGAGGGGCCCGGGAGGGGGAGTTCGCTGTCGGGCTCGCGGAGGTAGCCGACGGCGACGGCGGTGGAGATGTACTCCATCAGCTCGGTGACGGCGGCGGACCGGGGGCGGCTGACGTGCCGGGTCAGGTTGCGCAGTACGCGCATGATCGTGGTGGTGGACGCCTCGTCCTCGTGGCACAGGTCGAACAGGCCGCCGGTCGCGTGGACCTTGGTCCACATCTTCCGAGGGGGTTCGTCCTCGTTGGTCTGGGTGTGCCACCAGCGGGCGGTGTGGGTCTCGCCGAGGGCGAGGTGGTGCAGGTAGAGGCAGTAGGCGGCGCCGACGTGGCCGGCGCCGGCGGCGTACTGCCACCAGAACCGGGCGGCTTCGTCGGTGTCCGCGAGTTGCAGGATGCAGGCCAGGACCAGGGCGCTGTGAGGTTCGGGGATCTGGTCGGTGACGAAGTCGGAGACGGCGGCGGCGGGGGTCTGTCGGACCAGGGCCTCGCACAGGGCGCGCAGGTCCTGGGCGGCGTCGGCGGAGGAGGGCGTCGTACGGCCGGGGGTGACGGGAGGGCGGGTGGCCGGTTCGGTGCGGTGGGGCGGGGCGGTCTCCCGGGGGACGGCGCTGTGGGGGACGGCGCTGTGGGGGACGAGCAGCGCCCTGGAGAGGATGTCTTCGAGCTTGGTCATGGGGTGGTTCCTCCGGTGTCGGGCAGCTCGATGGTGTCTTCCAGGAATCGGATGGCGTGGCGCTCGTCGGAGCGGACGGCGGCCAGCGGGATGCCGAGGAGGTCGGAGACCTTCGCGGCGGAGAAGCCGCACAGGCGCCGGAGCACGATGACGTCGAGCTGGGCGTCGGGGAGCCGGCTGATCGCCGCGAACAGTTCGAGGCTCTCGGCCAGCTGCGCCATCTCGCCTTCGAGGGTGGTCTGCCGGTGCAGGGCGACGGTCTCGAAGGCGGCCTTGGCCAGCAGGGGCCGGTGGTCGCGGTGGTCGGCCCTGGCCTTGACGGTGGCGCGCAGGATCTCCCAGGCGTAGCGGCGGGTGTCGGGGCTGGCGAGGGCGTCGTCGAAGGAGAGCCACAGGATGGCGAAGGTGTCCTCGACGGCGGCGTCGCGGGCGTCGTCGGGCAGGAAGGCGCCGGCGTAGCGGCGGTAGTCGTCGATGACGATCGCGCGCAGGGCCCCGTGGGCGAGGGGCGGTCCGGGCGGGTCGGTGATGACGGCGTTGCTGGAGGAGCGGTCGACCCAGTCGCTGGTCTTCCCGGCGTCCAGGGCGGCCTGCCGCCACAGCCGGTACAGGGGCCAGCCGGGGATGCCGAGCTCCCCGGCCAGGCTGTGGATGACCTCCCAGCGCGGGTAGTGGCCCACGCCGCGCAGCAGCTCGGAGAGCTTGGACTTGGCCAGGTGGACGCGGAAGCTGAGGTCGCTGAGGGTGCGGCCGGTGGCCAGGTAGCGGGCGCGGGTGGGGTCCAGCCAGTACCGGTGGGCGCTGCCGACGTTGTCGGCGATGGGGCCCAGCTTGCGGCCGGGGCGGAGCGGGGCCGGCTCGTCCGGTCCCGGGGTGGTGGACGGCGTGGTCACGGGGCGTCGTCCTCCTTGTCGGAGAGCGCCGCGGCGGGGCGGCGCGAGGGCGTCGTGGTGTCCGTGCGGACGCCGTTGAGGACCTGGGTCACGGTCAGGCCCAGTACGGGGGCGGCGACGGCTATGAGGGCCGCGTGGCCCATCGCCGCCATCGTCACGCTCCAGCCGAACACCACGAGCGTCAGCGCCGGGACCGTTGCCGACGCCATCTTCTTCCTCTTCAAGTCACCCTTCCTCGGGTCGTGCCGCAGCCATCCGGAAGGCCACGCCGGTGGATCCCCCAACAAGCGGGTGCCGAGCCGCTTCTGAGGGAGGATCAGCATGGACCCGCAGAGGAAGATCACGCGACGTGATCATGAAATTGCGGAACATTACGGGTCACGGACGGTCAGCCGGACAGCGGGAAATGACCGTTCCCGCACATGTAGGGCATGCCAGGGCGACCGAGCGGGCGAAGTTCCCCGTTTTCCTTGCATTCGGACCGGGGACCCCCTCATATGGAGGCAGGACACCTCGGTGTCGCCCTTCCATCCGGAAGCGGCCCGGCCCTCGTGCCGAAAATGGGGGACGTGCCACCCCGGTCCCACCCGGCCCGTCGTAGAGGCCGGGTGGGACCGGAGCACCCCCGCAGGGGAACGACGAACGTAACGCGGGCCACTGACAACGCCCCGCCCGTGGCGACCGCGCTCCTGATCGGCCGCTTCGGCCGCCCTCTTGAGTGAACGAAACCACGCAGCCCCACCTTGTCGACCACGAATCGGTCCAGGTCGCCGTCCAGGCCGCCGCCCAGGTCGCTCGCACGCGCTGCCAGGGCGGCACCGCACCATGGCCGCCGCGGCCCTGCGACATGGCCGCTGGGCCCGCGTCAGCGGCCCCGGGGTGGAATCGGAGGGAGCCGGGCCGGAGCCGGGGTGGAGCCGGGCCGGAGCCGGAGTGGCCGTCGGGCCGGAGCCGGAGTGGCCGTCGGGGGAAGAGTACGGAGGGGCTTCCGTCCCGGGGCGCTAGAAGACGCCGCCGTACTGGGACTCCGCGAGGGCGGCGGCGCGCTGGTCGCGGAAGTTCGCCACGTACGCGTCGTGCATCTCGGAGCCGGTGTACTTCAGGAGCGCCTCGTCGTTGGCGGTGAGCGCCAGGCCGGTGTACGTGTGGCTGCCCGTGAAGACCAGCTTCTGGTCCTTCACGCCCTTGTACGAGCCCTCGATCAGCAGGTACTTGGTGTGGGTGGTCGTGCCGGAGACCTCGGGCGCGGCCGGGTTCGTCACGTCGTCGTTCGTCAGGCGGTGGAGGGAGATCCTTCCCTTCGCGGTCGACCGCGTCAGCCAGTACGCCGTCTCCCGGTGCGTGCCGGCGGCCGAGTAGTCGGAGAGCTTGCCGTGGACGACGTCGACGTAGCAGCCCGCGTCGGCGAGCTTCCACAGCTTCTCCGCCACGGCCGGCCGCGAGATGTGCCCGTTGGCGATGCGGATCACGGTGCGGCCGTCCGCCGTGCCGTGGCCCGGGGTGTTGCCGTGGCAGACCGGGGCGGTGGTCCCGTCGGCGTTCGACACGGGGGTCTCGACCATGCTCAGGATGTTCTCGACGACGTCGGTCGAGGAACGGGGGAAGAAGTAGCCCTTGGCCTGCCCGGCCTCCACGTCGATCGCCAGGTCGCTCACCGTCTTCGAGCCGTCCGGCTGCGCCTGCGAAGCGGCCATCAGGTCGAAGTAGCGGACGTAGCCGGCGTGCAGGGCGGCGTTGTCGGTGACGGTCATCGCGTCGTTCCAGCCGGACTCCCGGTCCCAGGTGGTGAGGTTGCCGGAGGACTGCACCACGATGTTCTCGACCACCGCGCCCGTGGTCGGCGAGCCGCTGCCGGTGGAGCGGGAGAACAGGAAGAACTTGTTGTGGTTCACCCCGCTCGTCCCCGCGGCCAGGCACGGCCGGCCCGCCGCGCACACCCGGAACCACGACGTCTGACCGGGCTCGGACTGCGCCGCGAAGGCGGCCTGGAGCTTGTCCCGGACCGTCTTGCCGGCCGTGCCCATCCACGTCGCGGAGACGCTGGTGTCGTCGACGAGGACCTGCACGTTCACGTTCCGCTGGTGCGCCTTCACGAGCTGGTCGGCGAGCCAGGACGATCCGAACGCGTACAGGGATATGCGGATCGTCGACCCGCTGGGGGCGCCGTTGACGAGACGCCCGAGGTGGCTGAGGATCGCGCCCTGCTCGGTGGTCGTGCCGGTCGGCTTGTTGAAGACGGCGCCGGTCTTCACGTACGTCTCGTCCTGCGCGGTGGCGGCCGGCGCGCCGGTCGCGAGGAGACCCACGGTGAGGAGGGTGGTGAGGAGCCTTTTCTTGATCATGGCCGTCACCCTAGTGCGGGGTGTACGGGGTCTATTGGGTCTATGGGGTGCGCGGGGCGTATGGGGTGCGCGGGGCGTGCGGGGCGCGCTGAGGTCTGCGGGGCGACGTGACGCGCCGAGGCCCGAGGGGTCCCGTGGGGAGGCGCACGACCGGTGCCCATGGGGAGCCGGCGAGGATCCGGTACGGCTGACCGGACCTCGTCCCGGCTTCTCCGCGTCCAGCCCTTCCGCGTCCGGCTCCTCACCCAACCGTGAGCGCGTGAACGCCGACTTCACCCACACCCGCCGCACACACGCACACACGCACGCACGCACGCACGCACGCCGAGTTCACCTGCCTACCGCCACAGGTCCGCACCGCCGCGCCCGCTCGGATCCATCGTCAGCAAGTCCTCGTGGAGGCCCGAGAGGGGGCGGCCGGTGGAGGACCCGTCCGCGCCGGTCTCCATGACCGTCCAGCCGACGTCCACGCCGGACGCGTTCACGTCCCCGCCGCAATCCAGCTCGTCGACCGTGACGAAGACGGCTTCGTAGGCGACGGCTCGGGCCAGGAGCACCAGGTCGTTCCTGTTCGCTCCCGCGTCCAGCAGGCGCCGGGCCGCCTCCACCTGTTCCAGCGCCTCCGGCTCGGCCCAGCCGTCGATCGCGCCGCGCCACAGCGAACGGAGCAGCGCGAAGCGTGCCAAGTGCGGCTGGTTCTCCTCGATCTCCGACCTCGCCCGGTCGGACGCGTCAGCCGCGCCGAGCGCCTCGAACCGCGTCCGGAGCCACTCCGCCTCGGCCCGCCCGGCCGGGGCGAGCCCGGAGAGCCACGACTGCCATGCCGCGTCGGTGTCGTCCATCGCTCCAGGATGCCCGATGCGGTACCCGGCACCTGCGCGGTCGACACTTCACGGAAGTACCGCCGCCCCTCCCCACCTGGGCTTTGTTCCGGTTCCGGTTCCGGTTCCGGGGCCGTGCCGTTGTTCGGGAGGGGTGGGGGTGACGAAGAGTCACGCGCCCTGGTCGGCGAACCCGGTCCGCCAGGACGGACGGCCCGGGGACCAGCCGAGGGCGCGGGCCCGGGTGTTGAGCGCGCCACGGGCCCAGGGCGTCCGGCCCTCGGAGCGGGGCGGGGCCGGCACGCCCAGGGCTTCCGCCAGGGCCGGCAGCCAGGTGTGGGCGGGGGCCGGCTCGTCGTCCACGACGTTGTACGCGCCCGGGGGCCAGGCCAGGGCCCGTACGGCCGCGTCGGCGGCGTCCTCGACGTGGACGAAGGAGCTCACGGAGGCGTCGGCCGCGGTGCTCCCCAGGAACCGGGCCTCCGGGTCTCCGGCCAGCGCGCCGGCGACCGCGCCGCCGGGTGCGTACCAGGTGCCGGGGCCGTAGAGGATCCCGTACCGCAGGACGACGGGCTCGGGGAGCTCGGCCACGGTGGTCTCCAGGGCCCGTACCCCGGCGACGATCCGGGCCCGCGGGAGCTCCTGCGTGTCGTCGAGCGGTACGGACTCGCCGGCCGGCGCGTTCCCGGGGGCGTACGCCCAGCTGATCGACTGCGCGACGATCCGGCCGACGCCCGCCGCCCGCGCCGCCTCGACCAGGTTCCGGGTGCCCTCGGTCCGGACCCTGTTGTTCGCGGCGCCGTCCGCCGCGCCCAGGTCCGTGAGCTGGTGCACCACCGCGTCGGGTGCCGCTTCGGCCACCGCCCGCCGCACCGCCCCGGCGTCCAGCACGTCCACCGGGCGCGGACCGCGCCGGGAGATGCCCACGACCTCGTGCCCCGCCGCCTCCAGACGAGGAACGAGCTGTCGACCCACGGCGCCTGTGGCGCCCGCGACCAATATCCGCATGGGCACAGCGTAGGAAATCGGCGCGCTCCTGCTGGATGGTGGTCACGGACGGTCGAGAGCTGTCGCGGACTGTCGCGCGTGTGCTGAGAGGCGCGGTGGGGGGCGGCGAGGCGACGGCGGGGGCACGGAGGTGGGGTTCGGGCCGCGTTATGTGCCGCGCCGATACCGAGGGCGGCCAGGCGGCCGGCCCAGTACGGCCGGTCCGCCGTCTGGGGTACGACCACCTGGGGCGCACCGGCCCGGGCGGCCGTGGCCGTGGTGTCCGCGCCGCCGTGGTGGACACCACGGCGGCAACGTGCCGGAACAAGGCGTGGTGGTCGACCTCGCCGACGGTGAGGCAGTCGTCCCGGTCGTCGGCCACGGCCAGGTCGGCCCAACCGCGGGAGAGCAGCACGCGACGGCCGCCCGGGCCACGTCGTCCGCGTCGCGCAGGGGAACGCTGCCGAACCCCGCGTACACCGGCGGTTCGCCGGCGTGGAGGAACGCCTCCACGCCGGCCGGCAGCGGGCGGTCGTCCGTCCGGAACCACGCGCCGGTCTGCACCCCGTCGAGGTCCGCCGGCTCCCGCCACAGGCTGAGGACCGGTTCGTCGGCCGGCCAGGGACGGTCGGTGGGCGTGGAGACCGGTCCCGAACAGCGCGTTCATGGTCTCGGCGTCCAGGTCCCACAGAAGTCGGTTGCCGGTCCCGCCGAGCGGGAACGGCCGGCCCGGCCGCTCGAACGGCGAGTGGTACGGCGAGGGCAGGTAAGCAAAAAGCAGGCGACGAACACGTACGGAACGCCCAGGCGTCCGGCTGCCGTCCTCGCGCCTGCCGCGGCCGGGAGCAGACCGGCCGCGAGGATCACGTCGCACCCCTCGGCGGCCGTGACGACCGCCTCGTACGTCCTGGCGGTCATCGCGGCCGCGCGCGGGCAGCCCTCTGCGGGAACCTTCGTCCTCCCGGCAAGCGCCCCCTTCACGAACGACCGCACCGGCGGAAGGCCACCGAAGTCGATCAGCTCCACGAAGTCCGGAGGCGTGCACATCCACACGTCCGCACATCCACACGTCCGCACATCCGCTCCGAACTGCCGCAGCCGCACCGCGACCGTGACCGCGACCACCATCAACGGCTCGACGCCTCCGCGCGATCCGGAGGCCATCAACAGCACGCGCATGCGGTGAGCCCGTTCCACCATGGCTGGGGGTCGCTGGTGTTGGCGTGACAGAACGCCGAAGCTCCTGCTAGACGGCGTTCGGAAACCTGTTGGCCAGGCGGTCTATGGCCGACTGGCCGCGATGTGAGGAGCCGTTGTCGACGATCCAGTACACGCGTTTCGCGCTGGCGTAGGGCTCGCTGGTCATCACCTGCTCGACCAGTTTCATGAACGGCACGATGCCGGTGGCCTGTTCACAACGGCCGAAGACTTCGGCCCGGTGGATGTCGTAGGCGGCCAGGTAGGCCAGGGCTCCGCCGCGCCCGTAGGTGTGGTTGACGCGCATCGCGCGGGCCTGGCCGGGGGCCAGGGTGGGGTGGCAGCGGCAGCGGGCCTGGATGGAGGTCTTCTCATCCGCGGAGATGACGTACTCGTCTTCGCCGAGCGGGACACTGTCGAAGGTGCGGGCGTAGAGGTCCAGGACCCGTTGAGCGGTGGCGCGGAAGTTCGGGTCGCGGATGAAGATCCAGGAGCGGTGCTGCCAGGGCTTGAGTGCGTCGTCCTTGAGCCAGCGGCGCACCGTGGAGGCGGAGATCGTCTCGGTGATGGCCCGGGTGACGGCCTCGCGCGCGAGCTCGGGGCATGACCAGCGGGAGAGCGGGGTTTCGGTTTCGGTGGGCAACTGGCAGGCCAGCGCCTTGATCTCGGCGATCTGCAGCGCGGTGAATGCCAGCGGTCGTCCCGATCGCTTGCGGTCGGCCAGGGCAGGCACCCTGCCGGCCGCAAATCGGCCGCGCCAGCGGCGCACGGTGTCCACGTGCAGGTGGGTTTCGGCGGCGATCCGGGCGTTGCCGCGACCTCGTGCCGCCAGGAGCACGATCGTCGCCCGCTGGCGTGCCTGGTGCGGGGTTTTGTGGCCGTAGGCCATCTTCTTGAGTCGGTGGCGCTCGGAAGCGGTCAGCTCCACGGGCACGGCAGAGCACACGGGCATGGAAGGAGAGCGGCCCATCTCTCGGGGTGGTGAACGGGAGGGACAGCGCCGGCTTCCGACACCGGCACAGCCCTCAAGTCCCCGGTGGCCAGGGCGTGCCCGATAGGTCGTTGACGACACGCCCCTCGGAGGTCAGCTGGTGACGTACTGCTCGCGGTACTCCGCGGTGGGGGCGATGGGCGTGATCACGTCGATCAGGACACCGTTGGGATCGGCCACGATGAAGTGCCTTTGCCCGAAGTCCTCGCTGCGCAGTTCAAGGATGGGGTGCAGCCCTTCGCTGGTGACGAGCCGTTCCCATTCCGCGTCCACGTCCTCCACCTCGAAGTTGAGCAGCAGGCCCTGTGCGGGGACCCGGTGGCCCGTGGGAACCGTCGGGTGGCTGTGGTCGAGGAGGGCGAGCTCGTACCCGGGATCTCCCGGCTGGCGCAGGCTGACGTACCAGTCGGCCTCGAACGTCGTCTCGAACCCCAGCAGCCGGGTGTAGAAGTCGTGGGACTCTCGCAGCTTCGCTGTGCCGATCACGGGATAGAAGCCGGTCAGCTTCATACCTGAACCCCTTTCACATACCATCAGTATGCGAATGACGCTATTCGCATACCTTCGGTATGTCAATGAGGAGTGCGATGCGACAGCACGGCATCCGGGCACAGCAGCGGGAGCAGACCAGGCAGGCGCTGCTGCGGGAGAGCAGGCGCCTGTTCTCAGGCAGCGGCTACGGCGCGGTGGGCCTGGCGGAAATCGTCCAGGCAGCCGGAGTGACCAAGGGTGCGCTCTATCATCACTTCACCGGCAAGGCGGACCTCTTCCGCGCCGTCCTGGAAGAGATGCAGCAGGAAGTGGGACGACGCGTGGCCGTGGCCTCCGACGCCCACGACGATCCCTGGACTCAGCTGACCGCTGGCTGCCAGGAGTTCCTCACCGCGACCACCGATCCGGACATCCAGCGCGTCATGCTGGTCGACGGGCCTGCCGTACTGGGATGGAGCCAATGGCGGGCGATGGACGAAGCCGCCTCGGCCCGCCACCTCGCCGACGCGTTGTCCTCCCTCATCGACGCAAGGATCATCGCCCCGCAGCCAGTCGCACCACTGGTCCACCTGCTGTCAGGGGCAATGAACGAGGCCGCCCTGTGGCTCGCATCCTCCTCCGACCCCGAAGACCTGGACCACACCAAAGCCGCGCTGACGCAACTGCTGCAGGCCCTGCGAGCCGGTTGACGTGATGACCACGCGACAGGGCGCAATCGCTCCGCTATCGACCCACGCACACCACACGCCCAGTGCTTAAGTCAACCCCCGAAGGACTTCCGGATCCGACCACTTAGGGACACCGTGCTGATCGTGGACGGCACCCTGGTACCGACACGGGACCACAGCGTGGCGGAGAAGTCCAAGAACCGCCGCTACTCGACCAACCACCAGGTCGTCATCGACGCCGACTCACGCCTTGTCGTCTCCGTCGGCCTGCCCGTGCCCGGCAACCGCGACGACTGCACAGCATGGGAGCCATCAGGGGCGAAGGCCGCCGTCGGGAACACCATAGTGATCGCCGACGGCGGCTATCGCGGTACCGGGTCCGTCATCCCGCATCGCCGCGCCCCTGGACAGAGCGAACTGTCCGCCTGGAAGGAAGAACACAACACCTCCCACCGCAAGGTCCGCGCTCGGGTCGAGCATGCTTTCGCTCGGATGAAGACTGGAAGATCCTGCGCGACTGCCGCCTCAAGGGCGATGGCGTGCACCACGCGATGCTCGGCATCGCTCATCTGCACAACCTTGCGCGCCGCAGCCGACCACACCCGACCGAAGCGCGGCCCGTTCAGGATCCGGCGGGCAGGAGCTGAACCAGGCCGACCCAGTTCTCCTCGTCCACCTTGGCCTGCGTGGCGCGGACCCTCCAGTGGCCGGCTGGCAGTGGGACCGGCGCCTCAGCGGGCATCCCACCGTCGGGGTACTCGACGCCCAGGTCGGAACCTGCTTCGGCGGAGTCCATGAGCACCGCCGGCCCGTCCGAGGCCCAGGTGCCGCACTCCTCCCACACCGTGGCCGGGTCTGCAAGGACGGTGTCCGCCGCGGCTCTCAGTCCGGCCTCGGACTCGGCAGCGCGCCGCCGCAGGAACGCTCGGTGTCGGGGCAGATAGCAACTGGTCGCCGGCTCGTCCGCCAACACCAGTGCCTGCGCACCGTTCTCGCCGAGGGGGATCACACCGGCCAGATCATCCACCGCGCAGGCCCGGTCGTAGTCGTCCGGGGCGGTGGCGTCTCCCGCCATAAGACCACCCTCCGTGCACCCGCCCCAAGAGGCCAGGGCGGAGACGGGGACGACAATCAGAGGACCGCCCATCGACTCCACCCAGACAAGAGAGGGGCTAGCGGCATCATCCGGGACAGATGGAGAGGTGATCATGCAGTCAGTGTGCCCTCACCCACTGACACCGCCACCACACTCATGCAGCAGTTACGGGCCAGCCTTTAGATGGGGTGTCGGTCAGGATCGACCTTCGCCGCCAGAAGCTTCGCGTGCTTGTCTCCCCGTCCGGACTGGACCTGTTCACTTCCGCACCACGGCTGCTGCGGCGGGAGCTGACCGCTCGACGCCCTCGGCACTGCAGGCGTCCGGTGCTGGGCCGACAAGACGTACCAGGGTTCCGGCCCCGCCGTCCGCGTCCCCTTCCACGACCGTTGGAACAAGCTCTCCGCCGGGAGAAGGCCGTCAACCGCGCCCACGCGACGATCCGCGCACCCGGCGAACAGGCCATGGCCACCCTCAAGCCCTGACGCCTGTCGCGGAAGTTCCGCCGCACCACCACCCCCATCCCCGACCTCGTCGATCAAGGCCGTCCTCGCCCTGGAGCCGACCGCCTCGTCCAGAGGAGGAAACCTCGCTGCCTCCTATACTCCTGGCGTGCTTGATGCCTCGAACCTCTTCCACGTTTCGTCCGTGCTCAATCGGCAGTCGATCGCGCGGCATGGCCTGGATTGGACCCGGATGGGCGCCGCACGGGGAATCGCCGGCAGCCGCCGCCCTGAGGTGGAGGGGATCTTCGTCTGTCGGGGCGAGGAGGAAACAGGGTTCTTCCTTCAGATCAACAACACCGGTGGGCCGGTCGACGTCTGGTCCGTGGACGGCGTCGATGAGGGGCTGCTCCTCGACAACGGCAACGGATTCGTCTACCTGCCCGACCGCATACCAGCCGCGCAAGTCCGCCTCGTGCGATCCGACGGCCCTTCGCAGCTCGGTTCTTGATTTCGCGCGGCGGTACGGCAGGGAGGCAGGCCCACGCGGAATCCGGCCGCGAGCCCGGCGAAGGCGTGACCGCAGCGGAGGTGGGCCAGGGCCGTCAGCGCCTGTCGGCTCCAGGTCAGCCGCCGCCGGCTGCCGATCTGTCGTCGCCGAGCGACCAACCCCCGCCGCGGCAACCGCGGCGCGGAGGTGGACAGAGACAGCCCGGTCGGGTGGGCGACGACTCGGAGCTCCAGGCGGAGAAGGTTGCTGTTTCTGAGCTTGAATGCGTGATGTCGGCCAGTCGTTCATGATCAGGCCGGTTGCGGCCATCCCGCCTGGGGGCGAGCCGGTGCGGTCCGTGAGCGGGTGAGCTGGGCGCGGTTGCGGGCCCGGGCAGCCCGGCGCTTTCCGGCCTCGGCGAGCACTGCGGCTCTGGCTTCCTCTCCGGCGTCGAACGCCGCCGGAGCGAAGCGGTCGCTGGCTCTGACGTGCTGTTTCCAGTCGTCCTGCCAGAACTCCACCGTCCAGCCCGGCCACAACTCCGGTACTTGGTAAGCCTGTGGCGTGGAGGAAAGGGACCACCAGCCCAGATGGCGGCGTTCCGGGTCGAGATGGATGCCGGAGTTGACGTGCAGGCGGCAGCCTCCGTGCCCGGGGGCGTCTGCCAGGCGGTCGAGCAGGGCGGCGCCCTCGCGGACAGGGTGGTCGAAGGCGTCGGAGGCGACGTGGCAGCGATCGGTGCTGACCGTGATCACCACACCGCCTGGGTCGGGCCCGGCCAATTCCTCGTCGTCAGGGGCGAGGAGCGGGGCCGAAGAGGGGTCCGAATCGCGGCAGCGGACGTACTCCGGGTCCAGCCCGACGTACTCACGCAGTTCGGCCGGCCCGTCGTACAGCCAGCGGACCTCCCAGCCCGGCCACGCAGCTCGGATCAGCTCGAACGTGGCCGCGCGGTGGCGGAGCTCAGTGCTGGGCCCCTCCCAGGCGAAGAACAGGAGCACTTTCCGGCCGAGGTCGAGCAGTACCCCGCCCTGGGCCATGGTGTCGTCCAACCACCAGCCGTCCTGCCGGAGTCCGGGAAGCATGGCGAGAACCGGCGCCGGCCCTTCCAGCAGGTCGAGGTCGATTCCGACCGCCCAGCCGGTCCGGTACAGCTCATGCGTGCCGTTCTCACGGACCACGATGACGTTGGCTCTGTCTCCCATCGGGCCAGGATGACCGGACGGAAGGCTGCCGGCCATCCGTTTTCGGCGGCTTCGAGGCTCCGGTATCCAGAGAGCGAAGGCGTGCCGACAGGGCGGGGGCGAGGGTCGTGGTCATGCCCCTCGGAGTGGTGCAGCGATCATGTTCCAACGGCCATGCGGTGGGCAGCGCTGACTTCGCATGCGTGATGTCGGTCAGTCGTCCATGCTCGGGCCGGTGTCGGCCAGACACCCGTCGACCAGGTCCGGACGGTACTGGATCTGCTTGAGCCTGCGCTTGACGGCGCGAGTGATCTGGCCGAGGTCGGCTGCGGCGAGGGCGCCGATGTCGCGCTTGACCAGCGACCAGATGCCCTCTTGCGGGTTCAGGTCCGCGGCGAGTAACTCTGAAGTTGGAAGACGGTGAACCAGTCCGCGCGGTCGGCGATGAACTGGCGCATCGCCTCAGCCAGGTGCATGCGCGGGTTGTCCCGGACCAGCACGATCGGGCCGCCGAGCTGGACGTGCGCTCTGACCAGCAGGTCGCACAGGTCGCGCCGGCCAATGCCCTTCGGCTCGCCTTTGCGGCCCCGGCACCCGCGGACCGAGTAGAACGTCCTCGCCCGATCCCCACAACCCGTAGGCGAGCCAGCACGTGTCAGGGTCGCCGACGCTCGTGGTGCCCGGTGCCCGGTGCCCCAGGGCCCGGTGCCCGATGCCGTGGCGCAACCGGTCTTCGCCGTCCATGGCCCGGCCGACCGGCCGACCGACCGAGCCGGTCGTCGGTGAGGCACTGGCGGTCGGTAGGGTCGCCTGGAGCGGGGAGGTAAAGCGGCGGCGGCTGCTCGGCTGCCAGGTGGACCTCACCAGGCACACGACCAGACGAAGGCCGCCTCGGCGGTAGAAGAATGGCCAGGTGAGCGACTCGGTTCGAGGATGGCCTCGACACCGGAAGGCCGAAGGGGGCCATTAAGCGGGGGCGATCGATGAGTTCGGGCGGCGACAGGAGTCTGACGGAGAACACCCGATCTCTGGAGGCTGCCCCATGACTGAACCGCACGTTCTGGAAACTCGGGAAGCTCTAAAACGGGCGATCCACGTCGAACGGCTGGCGCTCGCTCAAGACCTCGCCGAGCTCAGCGAGGCCCAGTGGGCGAAAGCGTCTCTGTGTGAACGCTGGACCGTGGAGGAGGTCGTAGCCCATCTGACGGCAGGTGCCGGCACGAGGATGTGGCGCTGGCTGCTGAGCATGCTGGCCGCGCGGTTCAACCCCGACCTGCACAACGACCGACGGCTCGCAAAGCACCGCGGTGCTACACCTGAGGAGACCTTGCGGCGCTTTCGCGAAGTCGTCGCCGGACCCTCCGGTCCGACCGGACACACCGCGGCCTGGCTCGGCGAAACAGTCGTCCACGGCGAGGACATCCGCCGGCCGTTGGGCCTTGTGCGGACGCCCCCGGTGGCCACCACGACCGCCGTGGCCCGGTTCTTCGCCGGCCGTGATTTCACCGTCGCGAGCAACACCGTGATCGCGGGCTTGCGGGTCGAGGCCACGGACGGGCCGTTCGCCACCGGCTCGGGGGATCTGCTCCGGGGGCCGACCCTCTCGCTGGTGATGGGAATGGCAGGCCGAGCAGCGGCCTGCCAGGACCTGGAGGGAGACGGCGCGGCAGTCCTGCGCGCCCGCCTGGGTTCAGGCTGAAAAGCAAGACCGACCACTATCGATACCTGGCTTTGTTCACTTCCAGGGATTCTGGTTCGACTTCCGTGAACTCTCGTCGAGTCGGTTCATGACGGTCTCGGAGCAAGCCGTTGACCTGTTGGGCTTCCCCGTCCTGTCGGCCTCCGGCGCCGAGGCCCGGAAGGTGCGCCAGAACCATTCCTCATGAACGAAGCCAGCAGGACAACCATGAGCACTGACGGCGGCCACCGCGGCAGCTGACGGCCCCGGTTGTCGGGGGGGCGGGTGGTCAGGCGTCGGGGTCGACTTCGGGATGCGTGAACCGCACGGGCTTGCCCAGCGACCTGGCGTAGGCGATTTCGGCTCGAGTGCTGTCTCCGATGTAGTCGCCGACCACGAGCACCTCATCGGCGAGCCGGATCTTCGCCCGGTGCAGATCGTCGAGCCGGACCTTCAGCGCCTCGGCCTCGACGGGATCGGACCAGAGCGCGTGCGGCGACTTCATGTCACAGCCCGGTTTGACGACGATCTTCCCGGTTGTGGTCTCCCGCAGATCGGCCTCGTTCATCTCGGACATGAAGCGGGTGGAGCCGCAGATCACGACGATACGCGGGAGGCCCAACAGCTTCTTCGCGTCGGCGAGCCTCTCCTCGGGGGTGAGCGGTTGCGGGTACGACACTGGTTCCTCCTGGTGGTGCGGGCCGAGGGGCGCCTGCGGGGACGAGAACGAGGGTGCCGCGATCGTTTCGCGACGAACGGCGTGGACATCCTCTCGACACCACGCCGGGCGGCGGTCGACGACATGCTGCGGAAGCAGCACGGCCTGGCGCCGCAGCGGTTGCGGGCTGCCCGACGTCGGGGCTCACAGGCGGGGTCCTTGTGCCTGCCGCCGCGCTCAGCCCCCTGCCGCCCGGGGTACGGCATCAGGTTGAGCGGCCCGAACTCGTCCGTACGGAAGACGGCTTCGGGCTCGTCGTCCTCGGTCTCGGTCTCGTCCTCGGCCTCGTCCCCGGCCTCGGCTATGGCTTCACCGCCGCGATGGCGTAGAGATGCTCGACGCGGGCCTTCTTGGACGCGTGGTTCAGGGTCGCGGGAGGTCTTCCAGGTCTTCAGGCGTGGAGAGGAGACGTCCTCCTCGCGGAGCGAGGGCACAGGCCCCCGTGGCTGATGTCGTCGACCGCCCCCTCGGCAACCAGGAAGCAGGCCAGTTCGGTCAGGCTCCGGATCGAAAACGGCAGGTCATGCTCGATCGGTTTGGCGGTTTGGCGGTTTGGACTTGGCGATCTTCCTGATCTCGCGGCGTTCGAACAGTGTGAAGGGCTTCAGCCGACCGCTGGAGTACTTGGGGCAGGGCGCGTCGAAACCGTCGGCGTTGAGGTTGCCGAGGTTGTCGAGGTTGGGGACCACGTCGCGCACTCGGTCGTCACTGGTGAACGACACCTCGCCGATCTTCGATCTTCACGGCCGGCATGCCCCGAGCAGGTACCTGAGCGGACAGCAGCACCATCTGCGCCCGCCGCCGGGCCACCACGGAACCCGTGCCCCTGTAGACCATCCGCGGTAACCGCCGGCCCTCGTCGTCATCGATACCGCGAACACGCACTCGTTTCTGCCACCCGCATGGCTCGGCGGCCCGATGCTGCTGGAGCGCGGTGTTCAGGGGGAGTCGTTCGCATCGGCCACGAGCGTCTTGCCCTCGGCACCTGACCGGGAGGTGCCGTCGACCGCCACACAGATGCCGAAGACACGATCGTGGCTGGTCCAGCCGTTGACGCGGCCACGGTTGTTACTGATCTGCACCCGCTTCCTGGCGGGGTCCATGGACGACACCAGGTGCAAGTAGACCGTCCCGGCGACACGGGCGAGGACGATGTCCCCAGCCTCCAGCTTCGCCGGGTCGACCGGAGCGACGACCACCTGCTGCCGACTGCGTATCAGCGGAACCATCGAGGAGCCGCTGGGCCGGAACGTCACGGTGGCCCCGCCGGCAACCCTGCCTGCCACTGCATCCAATGCGCCCATCCGTTGATCGTGGCAGATTCCCCCGCATCCACCCACCGATTTACTTCTCCGCCCTCCGCCCTCCGCCCTCCGCCCTCCGCCCTCCGCCCTCCGCCCTCCGCCCTCCGCCCTCCGCCCTCCGCCCTCCGCCCTCCGCCCTCCGCCAGCAAGGCGAACGTTGCCTGACGCGGCACTAGAAGGGGGGCCAGCAGGAATCCGGGGGAGGTGTGGGGTTGGCGCGATTCGCGCCACGCTTCTCCACCGGCCAGCGCCGGTCGATGACGGCCGCGGTCTCCTTGCAGGCACCACAGGCGTTGCTCCGATCCGGCAGCCACCAGTACGGAGAGACCGAGAGGTTCTCGTGTTCGATGCCGCACAGGGTCGCACCGGAGTCCGTGTAGGCGTAGGCCGTGTCGTAGGCGTGGGCCACGTCCTCGGGGAGGTCCGGTGATTCCGCCCGCTCCCAGCGCCCGTCCATCGGCTGGTACAGAGGCCGCGAGACCTCACCGGGACCGTGCCCCAGCTCGGTCCACGCGTAGCACCAAGAGCAGAACCACCGCTCCTTCACCGGCAAGTCCCACGCCCTCCGCGGTTCCGTCACCGGTGCCTGCCGCATCTCGTGCCCACACACATCACACGTCACAGCCGGATCCTGTCATGGCAACTCCACACCTGATCTCGGTCGGCAAGGCGTCCGGGCGCGTGCCGGTCTTGTTCCTGACGGCCTGTGGAGCGGCCCCGCTCGTGCTCGCCTCGGCTCCCAGCACCATCTGTTCGCCGACCGCCACGGAACCCCGCTCGCCGTCACGCTCACCGGCGGCAACCAGCACGACGTCACCCGGCTCCCATTCCTGCCCCTGCCCCTGCCCCCCCCAGCCATCCTCGTTGGTCCGGGGGCGGCGAGGGTGCCCTCGCCGCAAGCCCCTCTGCCTGTACGCGGACCAGGGTGACGACTTCGGCAAGTACCGTCGCCGGCGGTGGAAGCCCGGCGTCAGACCCGTGCCCGCCCGACGCGGCGAGGCCCACGGCTCCGTGCCCGCTGCGAACGTCGCAGACTTCGCCTCCATCGGCTGCGGAGTCCACATCGGCCTCCGTGTCGTTGTCGCGTGCGAAGCGGCGCTCTGCCCCGTGCACCGTGGAGGAGTAATCGTGGAGGAGTAGGTGCCGGCGTGCCCGCTCCGGTCGATCCGGCGGCGCGGACGGGCCACGCCGGGGCGGCTGGGGTGGTGGTCAGTCGTGGCGGGCGAGTTTGGCCGCGGAGACGAGCAGGACGGCGGCAAGGGCGGGGATGAGGACGGTATCGGGGAAGACGCCGAGGAGCAGTCCGCCGAGGAGGGCGCCGACGATGGAACCCGAGGCCGTGATCGCCGTGAAGCGGAGGTTGGCGCCGAGGGCGGCGAAGCTGCCGTCGCGGCTGTAGCGGGCGAACGCGACCAGCATGGTGGGCAGGGAGACCAGCAGGGACAGGCTTCCTGCGGTCTTGATGTCCTCGCCGAACAGCAGCACGATCGTCGGGATCAGCAGCTCGCCGCCGGCCACTCCCATGATCGCGGCGACGACGCCGATCCCGAACCCGGCCGCGACTCCGGCGGGGACCTGGGCCCAGAGCGGCAGCGCGAGGGTGCCCAGGGCGGTGGTGTGGGTGACCACGAGCGCGCCGGCCATGAGGACCATCAGGGCCGCCAGCACCTTGTAGAGGGTGGCTGAGCGCATGCGGACCGCCCAGGAGGCGCCGGCCCAGGCGCCGAGCAGGCTGCCGGCCAGCAGGTTGACCGCGACAGGCCAGCGGGCGGCGACCTCGGCGGCCGGGACCGCGGCCAGCCGGGCGGGCAGCGCGACCAGGACGACGACCAGGCTCATCGCCTTGTTCAGGATGACCGCCGACAACGCGGCGAATCCGAAGAGGCCGATCAGCAGCGGCAGACGGAACTCGGCACCGCCCAGCCCGATCATCCCGCCCAGCACGCCGATGGCCGCTCCCGCACCGAACACCACAGGCACCGAGTGCGCCGGCCGGAGGGACTGAAGGGGCCGGAGGGGCCGGTGGGACCGGAGGGGCCGATTGGTACGCATGACGGGCATCCTCGCTGGTGGCCTGCCTCTGCTGCTACGGCACGCTCCGACCTTCGGGGCAAGGCACCGGACGTCCACTCGCGATTCGTTCGGTCCTCCGAGAACCAGCGGCGGTGCCGCCGCTCACCTGGTCCACTGCGCTTGGCGATGTCCGGTGCCGGCGAAGCTCGGGTTACGGCGCAGCTTCCGTGAAGCCGAGCCGGCCCCCGGCGCCGGAAGCCGACAAGTCGGCGACTCGATAAGTCGGTGGAACGGCAGGTCGGGGGGGCGGGGGCCAGCAGGTCGGGGGGCGGGGGCCGGCGGCTCAGGGATCGGCATCCCATGCTGGGGGGAGCGTACGTACGCCCACCCGGAGCTCACTCGTACCGCAGCCGCAGTGACTCCCGTTCGGCCTCCTCGATCTGGTCGAGGGTCAGGCCCGGGAGGTTCAGCTGGGCCAGCGTCACCTCGGCGCTGGTCGGCTGGGCGTCGGCGGGCAGCCACCGCTCCGGTTGCCAGGCGTTGGCGCGCATCAGCGACTTCGGGCAGTGCGGGTAGACCTGTTCGACCTGCACCACTATCGCCGTGACCGGCGGTTTTCCGACGGGAGTGAGCTGGGCGAGCAGCTCCGGGCGCGCCGAGACGCAGGCGCGGCCGTTGACGCGCAGTGTGGTCGGGCGGCCCGGGACGAGGAAGAGCAGCCCGACGCGGCCGGTCTGCAGCACGTTGTGCAGGGTGTCGAGGCGCTTGTTGCCGGTCGCGTCGGGGATGGCCAGGGTCCGCTCGTCCAGCACCGAGACGAACCCGGCCGGGCCGCCACGCGGCGTCACGTCCGCCCGGCCCTCGCTGTCCGCGCTGCCGATGAACACCAGCGAGGAACAGCCGATCAGCGCCCGGGTCTCCTCGGTCAGGTGGTCGATCTCCTTGCGGAGGGCGGTGGGGTTCGGCTGCGGGTAGAGCTCGCGCAGTTGGTCCAGGCTGGTGAGGGCGTCCGCTTGGAGGGACGCGAAGGGCGAGCCGGCCGCCCCGGTGTCGATCGTCATACGGACGACCCTAGAAGGCGAAGGCAAAGGCGAAGGCGACCGGGGCAGTGCGCGGGTCAGCGAGTGGTCTCGCCCGCCCCGACCGGCCGCTGTTCCTCGGAGCGTCGGGGCATCAGGGCATCGGGGCATCAGGGCATCAGGACAGTCGGAAGAACGCGGCGGCGCGATGCCGGTCGGGCCGTGCCGAGACGGATGCCGACGGGGCAGGCGCCCCGGCAAGGGGAATACGGTGCCTGCCCGGGGCTGCTGCCGTGCCGAAGCCGCGGAGCCCGGCCGGCCTGAGGACGCTTCTTGATTCTGGCCCTGTCCGCGGTCGCGTGACGGCCCGCGTCCTCATGCCGGGTGCTGGTTCTGGTGCTTGTGCAGGGCCGCGCCCGCCCGAAAACGGAGTCGTCCGCATCGGTCCTTGTCCCCGTCCGTTGCGTCGGCGGCGCAACAGCAGGACTGCGCCGGCCATCGCGGCTCCTCCGGGAATGCCGCGCCGGCCGTCGCAGCTCTTCCGGGCCGAGCCAGAGAGCGATACGCCCTTGCGCGGTCTCGGCTCGCGGATCCGTGGGCTGGGGCGGCTCCATGAGCCCTCGACCACATGCCTGGAGCGTGCCTCTCAGTGCTCCGGTGCGACTTCGCGATCCTGTAAGTCGGTGGGTTGAATGAGCGGCGGAGAGACTGCTGCCACTGTTCGGTAGGTTCACGGTCATGGACACCGGCGAGAGCGGCCCCGCGGAACGAGCGCCTGCCCTGAACTGGGAGGACGCGTCGACGTTGCGAGGGGTCGAGCGGCCCGACGATGTCGATGCCGCCTTCGGCCGAGGAGAGCCGCTCGTCGGGGTGGCGGTGATCGCGCTGGCGTTGAACCACGACAGCGCGGACGCGATCTTGCCCCGAGTCGCCCGGGCGATGGTGGCCGATGATCCGGAGATCCGCCGCCAGGGCGTTGTCGCCCTGGCGCATGTCGCCCGGCTGCACCGATCGGTGGACCGGAGATGCGTCGACCTGCTGAGGGGCTTCGCCCGCGGCAACGAGGCCGACGATGACCTGTGGTCCTTCGTGGAGCACAGGATGCTGCCGTGGTGGCTTTGGCGGTACCACGCCGGCCGACGACTGCTCTGGCTGGTCCGTGACCGATGGCGGGGGTGAGGTGCTGGCCGTTCGCGGGAGCGAGAACGACCACCGCGTGATCATCAAGGCTTGTGTGGACGCGTGATGATCGTGGGGTGATCGCGGGCCACAGCACGGACGCCGCCCGGTGGCGGGCGATGTTCCACCGGGCCGTGGCCCGGATCGCGGGCCGGTGCTACCGGGTCGAGCCTCGTACGACGGCCCCTGCTCACCTGCTCGGACTTCTGTCCGGCGTCGGGAGGGAGACCCGCCGGCAGTCGGCCGCGCAGGCCGGCCACGCCCGTCCCGGGCCGAGGGAGCGGCTGCTGCGAACCGCCCGCTGGAGCGGCCGATGCCGTCCGTGATGATGTCCGTACTCACGTCCACACGTCCACACGTCCTTGAGCGCCTCGGCGCCGACGACGGCGTGTTGATCGTGGACGGGGCCGGGTTCGTGAAGAAGGGCCCCGGGTCGGCGGGCGTACAGCGGCCGTACACCGCACGGCTGGACGGATCGAGACCAGCCTGGTCAGCGTGTTCCTCGCCCAGGCGGTTTCTTCCGGATCAGACCTCGCCGGGTTCGCCTGCTTTACGCGTGCTGTACGAGGTGCCGGACGCGGGAACTGCAAGGGGTTCGCGCCGGCTGGTGCGTCGCCAGTAGGTGTAGGCGAGGACGACGGCCACGAGCGCGACGGCCAGCGGGCCCCGGATCTGCGAGGCGGCGGTCTGGAGCATGTAGCCGCGGGTGACGGTCTCCTCCGTGGACGCCTGCACGATCCAGACGATCAGGAGCGGAAGGACGGTCCCGAGCGCGGCGGTGCCGCTGGTCGTGTGGGCGGAGCCATGGGCGTCGTACTGGCCGGCGAGGGTAAGGACCAGGACACCCAGCGCGAGCATTCCGGCGCCGACGGCGAAGCCGCCGCGAGGGAGGCGAGGCGGTGCGTGCCCCGGAAACCGAGGGAGAGGAAGGGACGGCGCTCCTTGAGGCAGACCCAGGCGGCGACCACGGCGAGCGTCGCCGCGTTCGTGAACAGCTCCACCCACTGCGCCTTCGGCGACCCCGTCGCCGGGTCGCCGAGCAGGGCGCGGGCGGCCGGCTCTACGGCGATGTTGATGGCGATCACGCCGCCGAGGAAGACGACGAGCCAGCCGACCCACCAGCGGGTCGGACGCCGTGCTTCGAGGGCTCCTCGGACGAGCGCGGACTCGGAAATGGGCACGGCCATCAGCCTCAACTCCTGGGGAACCCATGATCCAGTTCGCCCAGCACAGGCACCGGTGCCCGATTAAAGTCAATCGGTCTCAATGGCCGAGACGGTTCGCTTTGCCCCGACCGTCCGGAAGCTGCTCCTCGGAGCATGCGTCGGACGGATCGGACAGCGGGTCTGCCGCCGGCGGCCGCCTGACGACCGGCCGGCGAGGAGGGGCCGGGCAGCCAGGTCGTGGCCTCCGGCTCACCTCGCCGACCGGATGAGGACGGCGGCGGCGTGGAGTCCGGCGGGGTAGATGGTGGCTGTCTTGTCGTAGCGGGCGGCCAGGCCGCACCACTGCTTGATCTTGTCGATGCATCGCTCGACGGTCTTTCGTTGCTTGTGCGTCGCGCGGGCGAAGGCCGGCGGACGGCCACCGATCCGGCCGCGCCGTCTGCGGTTCGCGGCCTGGTCGGCCGGCTGCGGAATCACCGCCCGGGTCGCGCGCCGGCGGAGACGGGTCCGGATCGCCCGGGACGAGGACGCCTTGTCGGCCAGGACCACGTCCGATATGGCCCGGGGCTGGCCGATCGGCCGCGGCACCCATGAGCGGGCCATGACCTGGGGAAACGCGGGTGCGTCACCGGCCTGTCCTGGGGTGAGGACGAACGCCAGTGGCCGGCATCGGCTGTCGGCGGCAAGGTGGATCTTGGTGGTCAAGCCGGCGCGGGGCCGTCCGAGAGCATGGTCGTCCGGCTCCCCGGCCGGGGCCCCTTTTGACGTGCCCCGGCGGCATGCTGATGAGCCCGGACGATGGTGAAGTCGACCGCGACGATCCAGCCGAGGTCGCCTTCGACGTCGGCCTGAGCGAGCAGGGCGGTGAAGACCTTCTCCCCAGTGCCGTCGGCGGCCCATTTCCACCGCCGGTTGTGGGCGCCTTTCCAGGAGCCGAAGTGCTCGGGCAAGTCCATCCACGGGGTTCCGGTGCGGTACTTGAAGGCGATCGCGTCGATGAGCTGCCGGTGGTCCCGCCACCGGCCGTCCCGCTTCGGTAGTTCTGTCGGCAAATGCGGTAGCGGAGGTTGCGGTCCGCTCCTGTGTTTGTGGCCGGTAGGTCCGGAGCTGTCCGACCAGTCCTCCTGGAGAGGGTCACCTGAACCTGACAGGAACGGATCCGTGTACCAGGGCTGGGACCTGGTCCGTGTTAGGGTCCGCCTCCGTGACTCCTGTACGAGGCCGGCGGCGGCGTGTCGCAGCCATATCCGCCACTGCACTGACCGCCGCGCTGACCGCTGCCTTCCTGGTGGCCGACCGGGGATCGGAACCTGCCGCTGCTTCTTCGCAGTCGTTGCCTGCGGTGATCGCGCACCGGGGCGCTTCCTCGGTGGCTCCGGAGAACACCCTGATCTCGGGTGAGGTGGCCCGCCGCGTCGGGGCGGACTGGATCGAGAACGACGTCCGGCCGAGCAAGGACGGCGTCCCCTACGTACTCCACGATGCGTACGTGGACCGGACCACCGACGGCACGGGTCACATAGGGAAGCTGACCTCGGCGGAGATCGACGCCCTGGACGCGGGCGCCTGGTTCGCCCCGGCCTACAAGGGCACGCGGATCCCGACACTCGCCGCCCAGCTGGCGGACCTGCGAGAGCGCGGCGGCCGGCTGCTGCTCGACATCACCGGCACGCGCGGCAAGGCCGACATCGAGCGGATCATCCAGATCGTGCGGGAGCAGCGCATGATGGACCGCGTCCTGGTGCAGAGTTTCTTCCCGGAGTCGCTGAAGCACGTCCGCACGCTGGCCCCGGAGGTGCCGATGGGACTGCTGCGCGACAAGCTCGACGCGGACCCGGTGGCAGTGACCCGCGAGCTCGGCGTGACGGCTTACAACGTTTCTGACAAGGCACTGTCGACGCGGCCGGAGCTGGTGGCGGAACTGCACGCCGCAGGAGTTTCGGTGAACGTCTGGACGGTGAACGAGCCGGACCGCTGGCGAGCACTGGCCGACCTGGGCGTCGACGGCATCATCACCGACCGCGCGACGGAACTGACAGGCTGGAAGGCTGCTCGCGCCACAGACCGTTAGACGGACACTTCCTGGGACAGCGGGTGCTAAACCATGGTCTCGTGGTACGTCGCCATGAACTGTCCGACGCCGAGCGGGAGTTCGTCCGGCCGTTGCTGCCCGAGTCGTTGCGGGGGCAGAAGCGGCTGGACGACCGCAAGGTCCTGAACGGGATCGTGTGGAGTTCCGCACTGGCGTCGCCTGGCACGACGTGCCCGAGCGCTTGGCTGGTGTCCGTCGACTCCACGGTCGTCCGGGCCCACCAGCATGCGGCCGGGGCCCGAAAAGAGGGATCCGCGACCGGTCCCTCGGCCGGTCCAGAGACGGGCTGACCAGCAAGATCCACCTGGCCTACGACGGCCTGGGCCGTCCGCTCGCATTCATCGTCACGGGCGGGAACACCAACAACTTCACCCGGTTCACCACCATGATGGAGGCGATCCGGGTGCCTCGGACCGGGGCGGCCCCGGGTCCGGCCCGATCACGTCCTGGGCGACAAGGGCTACAGCTCGAAGGCGATCCGCACCTGGCTCCGCCGCGAGGGCGTCGCACACACGATTCCCGAGCGGGCGGACCAGGTCCGCAACCGGGCCTGGCGCGGCAGCCGCGAAGGCCGCCTGCCGGCCTTCGACCGCGAGATCTACAAGCATCGCAACGTCGTCGAACGCTGCTTCAACCGGCTGAAGCAGTAGCGGGGCATCGCCACCCAATACAGCAAAACCGCCCAGTGCGACGAAGCAGCCGTCCCCCTTACCGCCCTGCTGATGTAGGCGTGACGTTTGATGACAGAACCTGGACCGCTGCCGGCCTGGTCGACCTGGCGCAGCCACCACCAGGCCCGCAGCCCGCAGCCCGCAGCCCGCAGCCCACAGCAGCCACCACCAGCGGCGGCGGATCTTCGCCTCCACCACGGCATGGATCACAAAGCCGCACTGGAGTATCAGGCGCTGGGCAGCCAGTCGGTGGCGCCCAGCACCTCGCGCGCTATGTCGGCCACGGAACGTCCGTCGGTCCTCACTCGTACCGTGTCCCGGGGCGTCCGCTCGTCCAGGATCCGCGCCTTACGGGCGCTGTTCTCCAGCTCGTGTTCCAGCTCCGAGCCCAGTTCCCGGCCGGTCAGCCGCTCGCGGGCGGTGGCGTCGGAGGCGGTGAGCACGACCCGTACGATCCTGACGTTCGCTCCCATGGCGCGCTGGAACATGCCCTCGTTCTCGGCCAGGACGCTCACGGTCTGCGTGTAGATCAAGCGGCGGTACCCGAGCTCGGCGTAGTTCGACCAGAGTGCCGTCAGGTTGCGTTCCGCGATCTTCCTGCGCCGGGGGTCCCCCTCCGGAGCGGGATGTGCCTGCCCCATGAAGTCGCCCTCGACCACGCAATGCGCGACCATCGCGGCGCGCAGACGCGCTGAGACCTCCCACCCCACAGTCGTCTTGCCGACGCCTGCACGCCCTCCGATGAGCAGTACCTCTGCTTGGTCCATGGCTACACCCTGCCACCGGACAGTCGAGCCGCGCTCACCGAATACGCGCGGAGCGGAGAGACGCAGGCCCCGGCAACTCCTGACGAGATGGGCTCCATAGCGGTCAGTTCCGGAACTGATGAGCCGGGGGGTGGGCGGGGTGGGTGGGGTGGGGCGGGGCGGTTCGGTCGATGCCCTGTCAGGGCGACGACGAGGTGGGGGCGGTGCGCGCTTCGCCGTGGAGAGCGTAAATCTGTCGACAGTGCTCCTCGGCACCCGGCACAGTGGCCATCCGTGACGAGCAGTGAGCTGTGGACCCGTGAGACCGCCGACCGTTACGACGCCGAGGAGGCCGAAGCGTCCTCGGCCGCCGCCCTCGGACCGACCCTCGCCTTCCTCGCCGAGCTCGCCGGAGACGGCCGGGCGCTGGAGTTCGCCATCGGAACCGGACGGGTGGGCGTCCCGCTCCGGGAACGCGGCGTGCCGGTGGTGGGCATCGAACTGTCCGAGCACATGGCGGCGGTGCTGCGGCGCAAGGTGGACGAGAAGACGCTCCCGGTGACCTTGGGGGACATGGCCACCACCGTCGTCCCCGGTGAGTTCTCCCTGGTCTACCTCGTCTACAACACCATCACGAACCTGCTCACGCAGGACGAGCAGGTCGAGTGCTTCCGCAACGCCGCACGGCATCTGGAGCCCGGCGGCCGGTTCGTCATCGAGCTGGGTGTGCCACCGCTGCGGTTCCTGCCGCCCGGCCAGGTCGCGGTGCCGTTCGACGTCTCCGAGCGGCACCTCGGCTTCGACACCTTCGACCTGGTCGAGCAGATGCTCGTCTCGCATCACTTCACCCGCGACGGCGACGACGGCCGCTACCGCCGCGAGAACTCCCGGCACAGGTACGCCTGGCCGACGGAGCTCGACCTGATGGCGCGGATCGCCGGGCTCGAACTGGAACGCCGGGTCGCGGACTGGGACGGAGCTCCGTTCACCCAGGACTCGGCGAAGCACATCTCCGTGTGGCGCAAGCCAGCCTGAGGCCGGCCGCCGAGCCTGGCCTGACCTGACCTGGCCCGGCCTCACCAGGCCCGGCCCGGCTCGGCCCGGCCTTCGGCCTTGGTCGCGTCTGTCTCGCACTTCGTATCGGGAGTTCGGGCGTCGCCGGTGGATCGGTGCGCATCCGAGGGTGAGGAAGACTTCGTGGATGCGGTTGCGGATCTCCTACTCGATGAGCGCGGGAGGCGCCCCGAAGGCGGCCAAGTCAATGTTCACGAGTTCGTTCGGGAGGCGTGCCGCTGACCCGGCGGGGACACGTACTCCGAGCCCCAGGCGTCGCGCACTGCGCACCGTGCTGCCGGCATCGGCGCCGGCCGGGACCGGGTCGGCAGCCGCGCACGGGGGCAGGAGCTTTCCACACCCTCGGATGTGTCTCTGCCGGACCGTTCTGTAGGGTCTCGGAGACGAGAGAAGAGATCCTCCGATGGACTCCCGCATCACCCGCATACGCCCCAAGCTGGCGAAGATCCCGTACCAGGCACGACGAAGCCACTCGATGTTCGAGGAGCGCCACCAGTTCCGCCTCGGCCCACGCGTCAGCACTTCGGAAGCCGACGCCTTCGAGGCCGAGCACCGCATCGTCCTGCCGGTGGCCTACCGGGCGTTTCTCATCGAACTCGGAGGCAGCGGCGCCGGCCCCTTCTACGGTCTCCTTCCGCTGGAGGAGTGCAGGCTGTTCACGATGAACCGGAAGCCGGCGGACGGCAGACCGCGGGGATTCACCCACGTGGACCGCCCGGACGCACTGCAAGGAGACCTGTTCCTTCACATCATCGAGATGGGTTGCAGCGATCTGTGCCTGATCGCAGTGACGGGCCCCCTCACCGGCCGTGTGGTCACGGGCAACGCGGACGGTTTCTGGCCTCCGAACGTCTCCTCCGCAGAGGACTTCCTCGGCTGGTACGAGCGATGGCTCAACCACATGCTCGACGGCAAGGACAACCACGCGCTGGGACTGACCTCCCCGGCGACCATCGCGACCGCCCCGTGGGGTTTCCGCGCCACAGCCGGCCCTCGCCGCGGCAGCTCAGTACATCGATCAAGCCGCACTCCGTGACCGCGTCGCGGCGCCCCCCCTCAAGGCGCCGACCCAGCCGACAGCGACTTCCCAACTCATCGACATCGATCAAGCGATTGGGTCACGCGGTGGCTCCCGAAGCCGTCGGCAAACGACTCCCGTCCTCGGGTGCAGAGCCAGCCCCCTCACCGGCGGGACTTCCTGGAGTAGTGGGATCAGCTGGGTGGCGTCGTTGCGGTTGTCGCCGGTCACGGTGATGGTCAGCGGGACATCGGTGGATCGGTGGCGTCGGCGAGCGGGCGAGCGGGTGAGCAGGTGAGCAGGTGAGCAGGTGATGCTTGTTGTCTGTTCCACCTCGGTCCACTCGGCCGGGCGGCGCCGGCAGGTCGTGTCCGAGCCGTAGCCGAGTCCCTGCGGCAGATGTTCCCAGGCGGTTGCCGAGGGCGACGTCCCACCCTCGGCAGCAGCCGCTCGGCCGCCGCCCGTAGCCGGCTCGTGGTCGACTTCCCACAGCTCCGGCCGAGTTGCTTCCAGCCTCGGATCGTCCGTCCCGGAGTGATCCGACCACGTCGATGATTGTTTCGTCAGGAGTTTTGGAAGAACGTTTTGGCCAGGTGAGGATGTTTGATGGTTCGGGCGGCGAGGTGGCTTCAGATGATCGTGCGGGTCCGCACGGCGGCTGCGCGCGGGATCGGCCGTGGTGGCAAGGGGGTATCGGGAATGGGCAGTGCGGGAACAGCGCGACTGCTGATCGGCAATGGCGGTGAGGCCCCGCTGGAGCTGACCGTGGAGCCCTGGGCGGAAACGCACCGGATGCTCCCGATGCAGACGTGGACCGTTGTCACGCACTCGCCTGCATCGGATGGTTCATGGTCGGGGACCCTGCGGAGGGATGAGCCGTTCCAGGTGGACCATCGACCCGAATCGGTCACCGTGTGGGTCAACGGCGACTGCTTTCACCTCAGCGACGCGGAGGGGAGCGCGATCGACTCGGCCGACTGGGATTGCCCTGCTCGGGGTTCTGCCTCCTGACTCAGGCATCGCGCCGGTCCGACGTGAACTCGCGGGTGGTTCCGCGGCTCATGAGGTCGGTCGTCGCTGGTTGATCTTGGATTCGGAGCGGCGCGGGTGGGTTGCGCAGTCGCGGACGAGGTGGCGGTGGTGCACGGGCCGGCCGAAGGTTCGCTCGGCGGCCCTGCACCGCGGGGTCACCTCGGAACCCTTCGCGGCCGGGGCGCGAGGGACGGCTTCGGCGTCGGTGCCCAGGCGTACCCCGTGCTCAATGGCCTTGATTCGGTAGCCGCCGCCGGCCCAGGGCTCGGTCACGCGCGGATGGGCCTTCGAGATCTGTGAGAACACCTACCTGGATGCCGTCAGCGTCGTCGGAGACGCTCGCGGCGGTGACCGGCACGGTCAGGAGGAGGCCGAGCGCGTCGACGCCGGTAGGGCGTTCGCGGCCGGTGATCTCCTTGCCCGCCTCGGCGCCGGTAGGGCGTTCGCGGCCTGTGATCTCCTTGCCCGCCTCGGCGCCGGCAGGGCGTTTGCGGCCGGCGGTCTTCTTGCCCGCCTCGACGCCCTGGTCCCTGGTCGACTGCGGGGACGTTCGCAGGAGCCTTGATGCTCTGCACGTCCAGCCCGCACGCGCTCGGCACGTCGTCGCCGCCCTCCGCCTCCCTGGCCGGACGGCGGAGGAGCCTGCTGACCCGTCGAAGACCCGTCTTTCTGTCGGGCGGCAAAGTACCCGTAGGCCGTTTTCCATGGCGGGAAGTCGTGCGGCAGGTACCGCCAGGGGATGCCGGTGCGGTCGGCGTAGAGGACCGTTCCCGTGGTCCGCCGCAGGTCTCGCTCGGGCGGTCGGCTCGTGCCCGTACCCCTCCCTCTCCGCTCGGCCCGCCAGGCTGTGGGGTCGGACGGGAGCAAAGGGACCGGAACGAGTCCTCGCGGGCTGCCACCCGCCTCGCCCGTCACGAGAGACGTCTACGTCTGATCGTCCCGGGATGACGTGGGCGTATGACGAGACGTCACTCACGGTCGGGGTGGTGGTCGAGGGTCTCGTCCCATACGTCGCCGCCATCAGCCCAGGTCCAGAGCCAATGCCGCAGGGACGACGATGCGTGGCGCAGGCCGTCATGCGGGTTCTCGCCCCATGCGGGCTCCCAACCGTCGGCGTCGTAAAGGAGCACCGGGTTGTCGACCGCGGTCAACGAGAGGTGCCACTCCATCGTGCAGCCGCCGTACGCGAGGTGGAGCCACGACGCCGGCACACCTCGAGTCCGGTTCCGTTCGTAGATGCTGACCGCGCACGGCCAGTCGTGGAGGTGCCCGGGCGGACGGTTGCCCTCGGTCAGGGAGGCGAGCCCGGTGTCGGGGCCGAAGCCGCCGTCGGCGACCTCGGTGTAGACGCGTCGGAGCAGTTCGGGGAGAGGGCGTCCGATCCGCCGTTCCGCCTTCTCCACCTCGGCCGGGGCGACCGGTGGGAACAGCGGTCCACGGGGAGCATCGGCGTAGTAGACGGCCACCTCCTCGGTCCCCGACTTGAGCTGGACCGTTCCGTCGCTGCTGTACGACACGATGTCGTCCCGGTCCCGGTCCAACCGCGCGCTGCCGTAACGCTCGGTCATCCACGCGACGGGAACGTCCGCTGCGTCGAAGCGCCGGCCCGGGTCCCACGCGCGCGCCCTCAGCCTCTCGATCAGCATGTTGTCGTCCCTCTCCCCGGTCTCGGGTTCAGGGAGGGGCTCGCGGCAACGCGTCGCGGACGTGTCGTAGGGGAGGTGGGTCATACGCCGGGAGCTTACTGCCGGCCTGTGACTGTGTGCCCGGAGCCGCCGGAGCCGCCGGAGTCGCCGGAGTCGCCGGAAGCAGGTGAGGGTGCAGGCGAGTTCGAGCAGATCTTGGTGGAGGGGGCGCGCTGCTCGTAGCTGATGCGGAGTCGTTCGAACGGGGGGAGGCAGGGGCGTCCCGTAACCCCCGGGAGTGCGCCGCGGCCCTGTGGCCGCGAGGGTCTCAGGCTTGGTCGTGGCTTCCTGAGGCATGGCGATCACGCCGCTGGGCGCTGGACGACTCCAGCCACTGGTCCACCACGTCGTCCGCTTCGTCCAGGGCCGGATCACGACTTCCGCCGGGTGCGTAGGCCGGTGACCGGTCAGCGCGTAGGGGCAGGTGCGCGCAGTACCAGGCCCTCCTGGCACCTGCTTGCTCCGCGGTCGTGCCCGTGCGGAGATAGCCGAGCAGTGCTGTCATGACCCTGCGGCGCCCGAATGCGTAGAGCGCCGGCTCGACGAACCAGCGGCAGAAGCTCGGGTCCGGGTCGTAGACGGCAGCGGCCATCAGCGGATCGAAGAACTCCTCTGGCAGCGTGGCGCGTTCCAGCAGCGGCCTTCGTGCGGTTCCTGCCAGGTGCCGCGCACGTCGGTTTTCCGGCACGCCGGCCGCGGCCTCAAGGTTCAGCAGACGAGCCACTTCGGCTGCGCATGCAAGGAAGGAACGTGTGGATGTCTCGTGGCGGTCGCCTTCGGTCATGGCAGGATTCTCGGCCCCGGGCCTGAGCAGATGGAGGCGCGGGGGCGATGTGATCTCGATGCGGCTGGTGTGATCACGGCGTCGGAGCCGTCCTGGACAGCCCCGTTCGCCGGGTTGGGCCCGCGTGCCTTGGGGAAGCTGGTGACGGTGCTGCGGCGCGTGGGTGCGGACGCCGGCCGCAGGGGCCGGCCGTGGAGCCTTCCGCTGGCGAACCGTGCGCTGCTGGTCGCGGCGTACTGGCGAACGAACCAGACCATGCGGCAGCTCGCCCCGTTGTTGGGGGTGTCGAAGTCGGCGGCGGACCGGATCATCGACCGTCTCGGGCCGCTGCTGGCCCTCCAACCCCGCGAACGGTTGTCGAAGGGCGCCGTGCTCGTCCTGTGCCATCGAAGGTTGAGCACGTGCCAGCGAACCTAGACCGACGCTCGCTCGTGTCATCGAAGGTCGGTCACGCTGGGCCGGCCTTGAAGAGGCCGATCGGCTGTGTGCTTCGGGTAGGTGGGCGGAGGAGATACTCGCGAAGGCCGCCGCTTCCTCTCCCCGGGACCTCCTACAGTGATCTCATGGAGATTCGCTGGGGCGGCTCGGTCTGGGAACTGATGGTGGTGAAGCGCGCGGTCGGGACAGCCTTGTCGAACTCGGCGAGCGGCGGATACAGCACGCTCCTGCGTGACGGTGCCCGGAACTTGGTCGGCCACGCGGACCTGCTCAAAGGAGGACGAGCCGTCGCCGGGCTTGTCGCGCTCTCCGCGGTAGCGGGCGGTGCGGCCACTGTCGTCACCATGAAGGTGGCGCCGCACCTCAAGACGAAGGTCCGCCCCACGGCCCAGGACACGGCAGATGAGGGGGCAGAAGCCACCTCAGGCACCCCTGTTGAAGTGCCGGACGCTCTCCAGGAGCCGCGGCTACGCTCTGACTGACCACCGGTCGTATCCACTCCAACGGACTAGAGCATGTTGTGAAAGTGATCGGTCTCGCTGCCTGACAGCTCACAGTCCACGGATGGCTTCGGCCAGGTCAGGGCCATAGGAAGCCCAGCAGATCACAGACCCATCGGTGTCGATCTGTCCCATGAACCACTCGTCACCGGCTCTTGCAAGGCACAGGTCACGGAAGGAGAGGATGAGGTCAGGCTGGAGGACGTCGTAGTCGGCGGAGCCGTACTGCTCGACAACGACGAGTCGTTCGAGGGAGAGCAGATCCGCTTCGGCGTCGCTTGATGCGCGGCGGACCCGCTCGATTGTCCAGCCGTCGGGGAGATCTGCGTTCACGGTCGCATGGTCGCATGGTCACAGCCGATGGTGTCTCACAGCCACTCGTTTACCGCTGCGGCCAGCACGGTTGCGTGATAGCGGACGGTGAGCTCGTCACACCTCTTGGCGACCGCGCGATGGCGCTTGAGCCGGTTGATCCCGCACTCGACCGCGTGCCGCTGCTTGTAGTCGTCCCGGTCAAATTCGGGCGGGCGGCCACCACGGGAACCGAGCTTCTGACGGTTGCGGATCTGGTCGGCCTTCTCCGGGATGGTGCACTTCACGCCGCGTCGTCACAGGCAGGCGCGGTTCGCCCGGGACCCGTACGCCTTGTCTGCGCGGACCCTGTCCGGCTTCGTGCGAGGCCGGCCCCGGCCGATGCGGGGCACCCGTATGCCGTCCAGGACCGGCTGGAACTGGGGGCTGTCATGACGCTGGCCGGCGGTGACGAACAGGGACAGCGGCTTCTGTCCCTGCTCGACCGCCAGGTGCAGCTTGGTGGTCAGCCCGCCGCGCGAGCGCCCGAGGCCGTGGTCGACCGGCTCGGTGCCGACGCCTTCGGGAGGCTCCTTCTGGAGATCCCCTTTCTGCGCGCCCCGGCGGCGTGCTGATGGGCGCAGGCGATGGTGGAGTCCACGCTCACGTCCCACGTGATCAGGCCCTTCACGTCGGCCTCGGCCTGAAGTTGCTCGAAGATCCGCTTCCAGGTGCCGTCACGCTGCCACCGCCGGAACAGGTCGTAGGCCCGGTCCCATGGCCCGTGGCGGTCCGGCAGGTCACGCCACACCGTCGCCGAGCGGTCGAAGAACTACCGGTACTCCCCCGGCCATCAGGTCGTCATCGAGGCCGACATCCGTCTGGTCGTCGTGGTCGGCCGGCCGCTCGCCGGGAACCGCGACGACTGCAAGGCGCGGGAGGAATCCGGAGCCCAGGCGAAGGTCTCCGTCCGACGGCTCATCGGGTGCGCCCGGGTCCAGAGCCGTGGACGACACCGTGGCGGGCGGTCAGTGGCGTGATTTCGTGTTTCCAGAGCAATCAGTGGTACTTGTCGTAGTCGCCCCCTCGGTCGGCGAAGAGTCGCTTCGGCTGGTTTCGTGGGCGCTCGCGTCCGCGTCGGCCTCGGATCCGGGGTGTCGCGTCCAGGAGAGGGATCAGTCGTGTGACGCCGTGCCGATTTCCGCCAGGCACGGAAAGGAACGGCGTCGCAATCGCCTTCACCGGCTTCCGGCTCTGCGCGGCCTTCGTCGATCGTCTCGCTGTTGTCCGTGTGTGTGCGTGGAGAGCTCGGCCGGCCGGCTTTCCGGTCGTTCCGCATGTTCTGTTTGGAGAAGGGCTATCGCGTCGGCCAGGAGGCACGCATCGGCCGGCCGGTCGGGCGGACGTCGACAAGATCGAAGCCGTCCTCGTGGCGGACGAGATGTTGGACCTGGTCCAAGCCGGAGTCACGGACAAAGCCGACCCACCCTTGTGTGGTCGCGTGTCGGAGAAGCCACCCGACGACGTCCATCATCACCCCGAAGTCGTCCTCGTGGAGGCACGTCCGGACGGTCAGGGCCCACGCTTCGCTGCCGTCCAGGTTCGGCCTGTCCGTGGCGCGGACCAGCAGGGAGACGTCGGCCCCGTCGAACGAGTGGCTCGCCGAGCCACCGGCGAAGACCTGCCAGGGGCCGCCCCATGACTCCCAGTCGGCCGACTTCAATTCGGCCGGCATGTCCGCCTGCCCCAGGAGCCACCTCAGCTCCAGAAGCACCGGCTCCGGGAGGTTCGGCGGCAGGTCCACCGCCAGGAACAGGTCGTAGTAGTCGCTCACGTCCAGGACCCTAGACCCAGCCGCTGACAATCCTCTGGGGGCTTGGGGGGCCTCCGGCGAGGAGCCTTGCGCTGTCCGGGAGTTGTCAGGGGCGGGCGGTGGGTCGGGCGGGCGGGTCGAGCGGGCGGTGGGTCGGTCGGCTGGCGGGTCGGTCGGTCGTTGAGGTCGTTTCCTACGTGGTGGGGTGGCGAGCGCGAGCCGGTACTTCGCGTCGGCACCGATCGCGTGCTTCCGTCGGCCTGGTCGCGCGCATCCGCCCTGTCTGTGGCGGCATCTCGGCCCGGCCTCCCCGAGCCCTTCCGCCCGGCTCGCCGTCGGACCCATCAGCCCGCGCGGACGTCTCCCATGAGCTGGTCCACGTCAGACGGGAACGACAGCCGCTTCGTCCTCGGCAGGTCAAAACCGAGCGGCCCGGCAGGGACTGGCCGGCCTGCCGACGTACACGTGTACGTGAACGTGAACGTACACAGTCGAGCGCGGAGGGCCGCGCCCACCTGCGGGCACGGTCAAGCAGCTTCTTGACCTGAAGATTGATTGAGGTTTTAGCGTGTCGCCTGCTCGATCATCTGACGACCTGACGACGGGAGACACACTCATGATCCTCGTGACCGGAGCCACCGGAAACATAGGCCGTGCTCTGCTGGAGGAGCTGCACGCGCGCGGTGCCGGGCCGCTGAGGGGGCTCACCCGTGATGCCGCCCGGGCCGTCTTCCCCCAAGGAGTCGAGGCCGTGGAGGGCGACTTCGCAGAGCCGGCGTCGTGGGGGCCCGCGTTGAAGGGGGTGCGCTCGCTGTTTCTCCTGTCGCGCCTGGGCTCGGACGCCGACATCCTCGAAGCCGCCCGGCAGGCGGGAGTGGAGCACGTCGTGCTGGTGTCGTCCATCACCGTCCAGACCCACCCGCACCTGGGCCCCGCCCGGGAGAACCTGGCAGTGGAGCAGATGCTCAAGGGAACCGGCATGGCCTGGACGATCCTGCGGCCGACGCAGTTCGCGTCGAACGCCCTGATGTGGGCTCCGACCATCCGTGACCGCGAGACCGTCCGCGCGCCGTACGCCGGGACCGCGCTGCCCACCATCCACCCCGCGGACATCGCGGCGGTGGCACGGACGGCGCTGACCGAGCCCGGCCACCACGGGCGCACGTACGCCCTCACCGGGCCGGAACCGGTGACCGCCCGGCAGCAGGTCGAGGCCATCGCGGCGGTGCTGGGCCGGGAGGTTCCCTTCGCGGAGATCAGCCGCCGGCAGGCCCACGGGCAGATGGTCGCGGTCTTCGGGCCCGAGGCCGCGGACGCGGTGCTCGACGTCACCGGTGGAGATGTGAACCCCGAACTGCTGAAGGTGCGCGACACGGTTTCTCAGGTCACCGGGGCACCGGCTCGTCCGTTCCGGCAGTGGGCTGTGGAGAACGTCGACGCCTTTCGTTGAATCGCCAGGGCCTGAGGACGTCCGTCCGCAGCCAGGCGCGTACTTTCAGGAGTACGCCGGTGAGGGGAGGAGCGCCCGTCGAAGGAGTGCCCTTCACCCTGATTCGCCGGTGAGGCAGGCGTGGCACAGGCATCGGTCCGGGTGCGGGGAGGACGGCGCGATCTCGGCGCGGTACTGGCGTGCGTACCGTTCCAGCGTCGCGGCGACGTCCGCTGCGTAGTCCGCGCTGAGGCCGCCTTCGTGTCCTGTCTCACGCAGCCGCTCCAAGACCCGGGGGGTGTGGACGAGTTTCGGCCGGAAGCCGTGAAGATGGCGCGTCGCCGTATCGATGAAGATCCACCGACTGGTGTGCCGCTCGCGTCCGAGCGTCGTGATCCGCTCGCCCCCGGGGCCCCAGTAGACGTTGGTGACGTAGACCTTCGCCCCGCCCTTGAAGAACTTCGTTCCCGGGCGCAGTTCCTGGCCGCCGACTCCGCACCGACGCCAGGCCACGACGTTCGCCGCCACCAGCCAGACCGGCCCCTGCCGGGAAACATCCGCCTCGGTCACTCGCCCCCCCTGCCTCGCCGACGTCCTGCCGGATTCGGAGCAGCAATCGTAGGCCAGGCGTCCGCCGTCGCCCCGTCGGGTCTGCCGTCCTGGTCGGCGCTCGACGGAGAGGACGGCAGACCCGGGAGATCTCTTTCCGATCGTCTGATTGTTGGTCCGGCGCCGCCAGGTTCTTGGGGGCGTTGTGTTCGGGTACTCGGCGGGGCCGGTGCCGGGGCACCGTTCCAGAGCGGGGGCTCGGGGCGGGCGCGGTCGCCGGTGTGGGCGCCGGCGGTGTCGGCGCGGGCCAGGGCGTGGTCGGTCTGGGTGGCGGTGGCGTCGCCACGCGGGTGATCGAGGACGGTGGAACAGGCGCGGCAGCCGGTGAGGGGTGTCGTAGCCGTTACGTACGGCATCCCGCCGACGTGTGTCCCGGGTCCCGGAGGGGGTGGTCTGTGTGCGGCTGCTTCTCCGGGTGCTGTCAGCGGCGGGCTCCGCCGTTGCGGCTTCTGGCGGAGGGCAGGGGTGGGGTGCCGGCGGGTCGGTGCGGTGTGGTGCGGTGCGGTGCACCGCCCGGATGCTGCGGATCTTTAGCATCAGGTTTTCGTGGTACGTGGTTCTGTACTGGTTGTTGTGGGTGCCTTTTCCACCGCTGGTGCTGGGCTCAAGCGGAACGCGCAGGCGTCCGCGCACGGTCCGACCGGCTAGCGAACCGGCCCGCGTTCATCGACGATCACGGTCGGCTCCGGCAGGAAGACATCTGGGGCGACGGGGCCGTAGGCGACGTTGAACGTGTCGAGCCGGTACGATCGACCGCGGATTCCCAGGGCGCTGGTGAACCGGTAGTTCAACTGCCAGCGGACCCACTGAGCCTTTTCCACCCTCGCTACGAGCAGGTCAGATGCGGGGTGAGGACGGCTCGGACGATGTTGGTGATGCGGATGGTGCTACATCTCAGCTTCCGCAGGAGGCGCCAGGTCTTCCGGGTGGCCATGGCTTGTTCGTCCAGAGCCCGGATCCGCGCGTGGGAGTGATTGTCGGCCTGCTGACCTGGGGAAAGCCTGCCCCATCGGCCGCGGAAGGGGACTCGGACGGTACCGCCGACGCCCTGGTAGCCCTTGTTCGCCCAGCAGGGCAGGCCCGCGCTGGTAAGGGCGTCGATGATGTCGTGGGTGCGGGCCGCCCTGATGTCATGGGTGCTACCGGACAGTGCTGGTGAGGCCCACAGCAGTCGGCCGTGTGGATCGGCGAGGACCTGCACGTTCATGCCGCGCCTCTTGTGTTTTCCGGAGTAGAAGGGTTGGTCGGCGGCGATCCGGTCGATCGGTAGAAGGGTGTCGTCCAGGATCACGAACGCCTTTCGGGGCGCGGTCTTCATCGCGGTGGCGAGATCCGGGGCGAGCGCGGCCAAGAGCTCGACGGCTCGGTGACGTACCGGTAGGCGGTGGTGGTGCCGATACCGAACCCGGCGGCGAGCTGAGTGTAGGTGTGGCCACACCGCAGGTGGGCCAGGGCCAGAGAGCCTGGCGGTCCGCACTCAGCCGACGCCAGCGGGTGCCGCGTTGCCGACGGATGCCGCGTTGCCAGCAGGTGCCGCGTTGCCGACGACGGGCCCGCAGCCGGGCGGACGAAAAGCGCAGAGACGAGCTGACACGTCGATCCCGGATGGGGAGACAAGCATATGAAGCCTCTGGCGGAGACGGCTCTTCTGGTCGAAAACCCGTCTTCCAGGGGCTTCGCTGCATTGTCAGGCCAACTGGCCACCAGCCAGGTCAGGTGGGAAAGGAGCTTGCCGTGCTCGGTCATGCGCTGGCCCGGACGCCGTCGGCCCCATGCTCTCGGAATGCACGCAGCGGGTGACAAGACACCGCGGCCGTTCGGATTCCGTGCGTACCCGTACGCACGTACGGTGCTCTGAGGTCACGCCCGTGATACTGGCGTGGTCCGCATCAGGAAGTGAGCAGCTGGGGGCGCATATGGATAGCTTTCGCGTGAGTCGAGAAACGTCGTTCGGGGAATGGGGGAACCCGGCGATCGCTGCCGAGGTCTACGCGAGATGTATCACTCCCCGCGGTGAGGTGACCCTCACCCGGGAACGCGGCCCACTGACCCGTCCAGAGGACCATGCCGATGCGGTGGAGAGCTGGACAGTGTCCCTGCGGGACGGAGAGGCCACGCTCAGGATCCACCGGCTCGTGGCGGACCCCCTGTGGTTGCGGTGGCGGATCTGGAAGGGCTTCGAAGGTGAGGTGGACGGGGAACCGTTCCGTTTCACCGGCACGTCCGCGCTGCGGCGCTCCCGCCGATCCGTCACGTATGAAGGACCCGCCATCGATGTCCGGATCGTGCCGCGTGCGTTCAGCCTCCGTCTTGTCGAGAAGGGAGAAGAGGTCGGATTCCGCTCGTTCAGCAACCAGTGGGAGCTGCCAGACCCCACGGATCACGCCGTGCTGGCCGTCTGCCTCTTCGAGTGGGCCGGGTTGGAGGACCTGCTCAGGGCACCCGTGCTCCGGGACCTATGACTGGTTGACGCATGCCTCGTCGTTCAGCACCGCCGGAACACCTCAACCCGACTGATTCGTGAGCAGGTTGGAAAAGGCTCGCTGCCCGGGAAGCAGTCGCACCGCCGGCGGTCTGCGCGGCCGGGGCGGCAACCCGAAGAGCGGTTCCACACGCGCGAGCACTCGGAGCCGATCCCCCTCGTCCCGCAGGCCGACACCGACCTCGCGGTGGGCCTTCCGGCTCGAACGGGGCTCGAAGCCGTCCCGCTCGGACAGCTGGACGACGTGGGCGAAACCGGAGAGCACCCGGGCAACGACAAACCGACCGGCACCGCGTTCCTGCGGGCGACGGCCTCCCCGCCCCGGGACCGCTTCGTCCAGGACGTCTCGATCCACTGCACCGTGATGTCCACCGCACCCGCCCTTCACCGAGAGCCCACGGTCACCATTCGCCTGACGTCACCCAGGTTCCGACGCACCTGTTCGCTGTCAGTTCTCGGCAACATCTCAGGGGGGCGGAGACCCTGATCGCTCTCCGGAACCTCCTGCACATGCTCTCCGATCCCCCTGCGCAGCCAGTGCCTCTTGTCGGCTTCGCCGGGGTCGGCCGAGCGTGCCACCACGAGGTCTTCACCTGCGGAATTCTTGCCGGAGCCTCGTTCGCATGGGCGCCGGCACCTCGCTTCCGGGGTGGGGCAGGATGGCGCCATGGCACAGCAGATCTTGTCCCCGTCGGAATCCTGGCGTCGGATCGACGCCTGGCTGGCGGTTCACTCGGCGTCCGATTTCGCACGGCTCAATCCGCCTGCGGCACGGGACGACATCCAGCGGGCGGAGCAGCTTCTCGGCATCCCGCTGCCCGGTGACCTCGTCGAGTCCCTGCGGTGCCATGACGGGGTGAGCGCCTGGGCGGCCTTCCTGCCGGAGCAGTCGCCTCTCACGGTGAGCGGCATCGTGGACCGGTGGCAGACCTGCATGGCTGTCGCGGCGGAGAACGACGGTCTGGCTCGTCGTCCCTGGGACGACGAGCCCTGGTGGCATCCTCTCTGGGTTCCCTGGGCCGAGAGTGCCGATGGCGGGGCGCAGGTGATCGACCAGCGTCCCGGTCCGGAGACCGGTCGCATCGGCTGGGCGGGCCACGGCGGTGGCGGCGACTTCACCGACTCCTGGCCCGACCTGGCACATCTTCTCCACGCGGTCGCGCATACGCTTCACGAAGGCGGTGACGTGCGCGGGCTGCGTCCCTACCTCACCGTCCGAGGTGAGCTTTGGTGGGACGAAGAAGGCTGCGAGGAGCTCGACGGTCACCCGCTGAGGGCGGCACCCGTCGGGCTGTCCTGACCATTAGCGTCGTCCCTGGACGTCAGCGTCGCCGCCCTGCCGCCGAGCCGGCGGCACGAACCACGCGGCTGCTCTTGCCCCTCGGGGGTGGTGGGGTGCGGTGGGGTGGGCGAACGCGCTGATCGTGGTGGTCCAGCTGCTTGTTCCCCCTTCGGTGGAAGGGCCGTCGATCGGGTTCCCGAGGCCGTTCGTGCCGCACTCGTAGAACGGCAGCCGGCCGGTTCCGTCGCCGGTCGGCCGCATCGGGCTCGACCGGCACGACGCCTACTGATCGTTTCAGAAGGAGTCGAGTCGCTGGATGGGTGGGTACGCGAGGCTCCTGACAGACACGGGTAACCTCGGCCGGGACCCGTGTCTGCCAGGAGCTTCACAGTCATGCGGGCGTGCCCGGGTTCGCAGTCAGCACCGCGAACCCGGGAGGGATCAGTGGGTCGGGCGTCGCGGGGCGCTCGCCACCCCTGTGTGCCGGCCGCTCAGGGCGGCGTCCAGCGTCTCCTGGGCCATGCGCATCGACTCCGCGTACTTCGGCTCGAGCATTCGCTCCCAGGCCCGGTCCGGTGCGACGTCCTCGACCCGGCTCACCACCCACCAGATGTTGCCGAACGGGTCCCGCACCCGGCCGCCGCGATCCCCCCACGCGCTGTCAGCGCTCTCGGTGATCACCTGCGCCCCGTGCTCTACGGCAGCGGCCATGGCGGCGTCCGCGTCCGGGACGTAGATCCGTAGCAGCGAGGGCATCACCGGCCAGTCGGGCCGTCGGTCGAAGGCCAGCACCACCGTGTCGCCGACGCGGATCTCACCGTGGCCGATGGTGCCGTCCTCGACCGGCACCCGTGCGAGTTCCTCGCCGTCGAACGCGGCGGCGATGAAGTCGAGCAGCGCACCGGTGTCGTCCGTGACCACCCACGGTGCAACGCTGGTGTAACCCTCGGGCGTGGTGTGCCTCATCGGTCTCATCCCCTCGTCGTCCTTCGCGATGTGACGAACCTAGGGTCCCAACAGGACAACTACTGACTAGGGCCTGTTGCGAAAGTTGATCAAGGTCGTGGATGATCGCCAGCCGTGGGACGTGGTGATCTGACGGGCGACCAGTGGGAGCGTCTGGAGCCGTTGCTGCCGGTGGGAAAGAAGCCCGGCCGCCCTCGGATTTGGACGCATCGGCAGTTGATCGACGGCATACGGTGGCGGACCAGGACCGGGGCGCCGTGGCGGGATCTCCCTGAGCGCTACGGGCCGTGGGACCGAGCTTATGACCTGTTCCGGCGATGGCAGCGCAACGGCACCTGGAATCGGATCTTCGAGAAGCTGCAGGCTGCAGCTGATGCACAAGGTCTGATCACGTGGGACGTCAGCGTGGACTCCACAATCTCTCGGGTCCACCAGCACGCTGCCGGAGCGCGTAAAAGAGGGGACCTGCAGAAGGAGCCTCCTGGAGGCATCGACACCGAGCCCGACGACCACTCCACCGGGCGCTCGCGCGGCGGCCTGACGACCAAGTTGCATCTGGCGGTCGAGCAGGGGCAGAAGCCGCTGTCCCTGCTCGTCACCGCCGGCCAGCGACACGACAGCACCCAGTTCCAGCTGGTCTTGGAAAGTATCCAGGTGCCCCGAACCGGACCGGGCCGACCGCGTACGAAACCGGACAAGGTTCGTGCGGACAAGGCGTACGGCTCCCGCGCGAACCGCGCCTACCTGCGCAGACGAGGTGTGCGATGCACCATCCCGGAGAAGGCCGACCAGGTTCGCAACCGCAAGAAGCTCGGTTCCCGGGGCGGTCGCCCGCCGAAGTTCGATAAGGACGACTACAAGGAGCGCCACGCTGTCGAGTGCGGAATCAACCGCCTGAAGCGCCACCGCGCAGTCGCCACGAGGTACGACAAACTCGCTGTCCGATATCACGCGATCGTGCTGGTCGCAGCCATCAACGAGTAGCTGTGACCAGCAGGGCCGCGACACCCCTTACTGGTTGGCGGGCCGTGGTTCACCGGAGTAACGGTCCAAGCCCGCCTTCCAGCGACGCTGCTGCGTGAGCCAGTGCACGTAGCGTGGTGAGGCGTCGTGGAGATCGATGCTGATCGGGTAAGGGTCGAACTCGTCCAGGAGCAGCTTGCGGAGGAATTCGACCATGCCGCAGGGGAACAGGGTGAAGTCCTCACGGGTGTGGCGACCGCAGATCAGGACCGGCCACCGATCAGGATCGGGGTCGGTGGTCAGCCAGCACAGGATGTCCGCGCCGGAGGTGACACCCCAGGCGAGGATGTGGTCCGGGTTGATATCGAGGCTTTCCTGGCCGTCCAGCACCTCCCAGGTGTACCGGGCGTTCTCCGTCTCCTCCTCGAAGGTCCCGGGATCCCATTGGATGTACTCCTTCGGCAAGGGCATGAGGATAGAGACTTCCCCGGAGGCCCCGATGGAGCCGGCACCCCACACGGACATGAAGGCCATGTAGTCCCGCGGGAGCCGCGTGCCCCACCGCGCTTCCGCGGCCGCCCAGTCGATCTCCTCGTCAGTGCCAAGATCAGGAGAGAGAATCCTGGCCAGCGCTGCGATACCCGTCGGGTCTTCCATGGCAATCCCTTCGATCAGACCGCCGAGAGCCTACGAGAGCACACTGACAACCAGCACGACGGAGCCAGACATCCCTGGGCGGGGCCACCACTTTCCCAACAGCCCCTAGATCGGGCGCGGGGTCGAAGCCGAATCTCATTCTGAGACGACCGGGAAGGGACGGGGTCGGCTGGGGCTGGTCGGAGAAGGAGGCGAGGCGTCGGCAGTGTTACGTCTGATCAGCGATGGACGGCGTGGGAGAGGCGATTCCCCGGGCCGTCCGGACCGATGCCGGCGGCGCTGTGTCTTTTCTCGGTTCTGTCTCCTTGGCCGGCGTCGGGGCCGGATGCGGATCGCGGCGAGGGTGGGGTGCCGCCTGCCAGTCCGTCTTCCCGAGCGGAGAATCCGGTTGCCTGGGCTGCCAGTTCGTCCGCAGACTCGCGATCATGATGTCTCACGCGCGCGGTCTGGTCCTTGAACGCTTCCGTTGGATCGACGGCCATGCTGACGTCTGGCAGGTCTTCCGTGACCCCGAGGCTCTTGCCGCCGTGGTCCGTGGATTGGCCGGGTCGTTTCGGGAAGACGGCGTCACGGCCGTCTGCGGCATTGAGTCACGCGGTTTCCTCCTGGGCGCGGCGGTGGCCGTAGAGCTCGGCGTCGGCTTCGTCGCGGTACGCAAGGGCGTGGGGATCTTCCCCGGGGAGAAGGTCACCCGGCGCTGCGACCCCGACTACCGGGGCACTCGCCAGGAGCTGCGTCTGCAGCGGACGGCGGTGGGTCCCGAGGACCGAGTGCTGCTGGTCGACGACTGGATCGAGACCGGCAGCCAGGCGTCAGCCGTGCGGGCGATGGTCGAGGAATGCGGCGGGCAGTGGGCCGGCTGCTCCGTCGTCGTCGACCAGACGGCTCCGGCCCGGCGGGCGGACCTGGGCGTCCGCAGCATTGTCGCCGCCACCGAACTTCCGGCTTGGGACGGGCAGTCCTGACACGTGTCCGCCTGGCTGGTCGCTCGGTCGACTGGGTGTGTCTGTCCGACTGGTGATCACTGATGCGATGTGGGAGAGGATCGCGCCGTCGATGCCGGCCGATCCGGTTCGCGGGCGGCCGTGGGCTGACCACCACCGCACCCTTGAGGCCATCACGTGGAAGCACCGCACCAGTTCGCCGCGGCGAGACCTGCCGGAAGAGCTCGGCCCGTTCCAAACTGCTCACAAGCGCCTGATCAGACGGGCCGCCGACGGCACCTGGGGTCCTGGCCGGCCGTGCGTATTCTGCATGCGCCATTCGTACCCACCTGCGGCGTCGGGGTGTCCGCGCTGTCATTCCACAGCCGTCCGACCAGGCTGGGCGCCGCCTGAGGAGGGGCCGATTCGGAGGCCGGTCGCCAGGCTGCGGCAGCGAGGCGTACAAGCAGCGGAACACTGTCGAGCGGTGCATCAACCACCTCAAGCAGTGGCGCGGTCCGGCCACACGAGCCGACAAGCTCGCGATCGCCTACCAGGCAGCCCTGTACCTCGCGGACACCCTCATCGGGGCTCGGCGCTGGCCAAAGAGCCAGGGCCTAGATCCAGTTCGCCCAGCCGAAGGTGAAGAGGTAGGCGCGGCAACCCGCGTCCGGTCTCCGGATGCCCCGAGGGAGCATGACCGCCAGGGCGACAAGGAACAGAGCGGCGAAGGATCCCGCCACGAGGGCTCCAGTGAGGGGTCCTCCGAACAGGCCCACAGCCACACTCGCCACGATGACGATTCCGAGGCCGAGGTGTGCGGCAGGCAGGTCGGCCCTGATCGCCTCTCGCAGAGCCTTGCGCCCCGTCCGCAGATCAGAGGCGTAACGCTCCCGGGCCGCCTCCGGATCGGCGGCGACCCCCTCAGGCCACGGTTCCATCGTCATCCCCCGAATTCCGTTCGAACGGAGCCTAATGCCTGGCTCCTCTCGCGGGCGATCAGCTGCTACAGCCCATGGCGCGATCGGACTCGACCTGGGCGGACCACCATCGGACGGGGGGCGACAAGGCGTCCGTGTCGGCCGGCCGCCTTCCGCGCCCTGCCCTGGGCGTCGCCCTGGTGCGGGCGGTCCCCGCACGCCTTCCGGCCGCTTGCGGAGAGGTTCCTCCGGGCCGCCGCGCGCTCTCTCGCACCTTCTGATCGGCCTTCAGGTCGTGGGGGCAGGTGTTTTCGGTTTCGGAGGGGTGGGGGAGGTCGGCGGCGACGCTGCTGGTGAGGGCCTGCCTCTCGGATCCGTCCGTGAGATCGTCGTGCTCGTGATCGAGTCTTGGGTGATCAATGACGACAGCCCTGTCCCTGTGTCGTCGACGGGGGTGGTGGAGGCTCTTCGGTCGAGGATCGACAGCGGGCAGCTTGAGACGTGGCTGACCAGTTCGTCTGGACGGTTGCTGGCCTTCGTGACGAATGCCGAGCGAGCGATGGTGGTGCTGCTCGAAGGCGAGGGTGGCCCCGGCGAGCATGCCGTGGACCCCGGAACCGCGGGGTCGAGCGACGGGTTCATCCTCTCCAACGGGCAGGGCGACGAGTATCCGGACGAGGACACCGTCCCCATCCGTGAGGCATTCAGGATCGTGGAGCACATCGTTGGCACGGGTTCTTGGCCTGCGGACGCACGTTGGGTGGCCGATCGCTGAGCGGGCTGTCGCCGTGCCTAGATGAGGGTCGCGGCGAGGTGGAGCGCGGCCTGGTGGGCGATGGCGAGCTTGTCCGTTCGCATGGCCAGGCCGCGCCACTGCTTGAGCCGGTTGATGCTGCGTTCGACTGGGTTGTGCTGCTTGTACGCCTCGGCGTCGAAGGCGGGTGGGCGGCCTCCGGCGCTGCCTCGCCGCAGCCGGTGGCCGATCCGGTCGGACGGCTGGGGATGACCGCGCGGATTCCGCGTTGGCGGAGGTGACTTCGGATCGTGCGGGAGGAGTACGCGCGGTCCGCCAGGGCGGCATCGGGGCAGGTCCTCGGTCGTCGGGGGCCGCTTCGCAGAACGCGGACGGCGGCCATGAAGGGTCTCGAAGGCCGGAGCGTCGCCCGCCTGGCCTGCGGTGATGTGGAGGGCCAGGGGCCGTGCCCGGGTGTCGCCGGCGAGGTGGACTTTCGTGCTCAGGCCGCCGCGGGAGCGTCCGAGCGCGTGGTCATCGGGTTCGGCCCGGTCTGGAGCCCCTTCTCCTGGCGTCGGTGGCGTGCTGGTGGGTCCGGCAGACGGTCGAGTCCACCGAGACGGTCCAGCCGATGTCGGCATCACCCTCGGCCGCTGTCAGGATCGCGGCGAGGATGCGTTCCCTGGTGCCGTCCACGGCCCACCTGATCAGGCGTTTGTGGGTGGTCTGGAACGAGCCGAGCTCGTTCGGCAGATTCCGCCAGGGTGAGCAGGTGCGGTACTTCCACGCGATGGCCTCCAGGGTTCGGCAGTGAACCGCCCACCGCGGACCGCCGACCGCCGACCGCCCACCGCCGGCCACCGACTGCGGACCGCCCATCGCAGACCGCCCACCGCAGACCGGATCGGCCGGCATCAGCGGCTCGATCCGGTCCCATGTCGCATCAGTGATCACCGACCGGACGGACGCGTCCGATCAACTGACCAACCACCCCAAGAGACTCGCTCTAGAGTGCGGGCGTGGACGCTGCTGATCTTGACGACCGGGCCCGGACGCGGTCCGGCTGTATTCCGCCGGAGCTGGTCGCGCGGCTGCTCGAACACGGTCACGTCGACGTGGTGGCGCGGCAGGCCGGTCGCGGGGAGTGGTTCTGCGCGCTGGCGTGGGCGCGGTTGCTGGGCGAGCGGGGGCGGCAGGACGACGCGCTGGAGAGGCTCGCCCCGTATCTGGCGACCGGCTGGTGGACGGCCGTGGTGGGCGCGGCCGAGCTGCTGGAGGAGTGGGGTCGCGTCGACGAGGCGATCGAGATCACCCGGGTCCGCATGGAGGCCGGGCACCCGAGGGCGCTGGAGTTCTACGCCCGCCTGCTCGCCCGGCACGGCCGCGCCGAGGAGGCGTTCGCTCTGCTGAGTCCGTACCTCGGCGAGTGGTCCCTCGCCGTGGCACTGGTCGACGTCGCGGGCGCGGCCGGCCGCGACGAAGAGGCCGCCGCGATGCTGGCCGCCCTGGCCGAGCACCGGTGTTCCGACTTCCCGTGGTGCTGCCGGGGCCTCGATCCCGACACGGCGATCGGGCTGCTCGCCGCGATCCGCGAGCGTCAAGGCAGTACCGATCAGGCGGTCGCCCTGCTGCGGACCAGGGGCGCCCGTCCGGTCAACGGCCGAGACCGACTGGCCGATCTGCTGGCCCGGCACGACCGGACCGAGGAGTTGCGCGCCTACGCGGCGGCCGACGACCTGGGACACGCCGCGCAGCGCCTCGCGGAACTGCTGGAGGAACGCGGTGACGTGGAAGGGGCGATCGCCGTGTACCGGCAGGCCCGCGACTCGTCCGTTCGACGGGGCGACCTGACGGTGCAGCTCGCGCGGCTCCTGGCCCGGCACGGGCGGGGCGACGAGGCGATCGACGTGATGCGTGCCCTGGCCGACGCCCGCGACGGGGAGGACTGGATCCTCCACACCCTGTCCGAGCTGTACCTCGACCGAGGTCGCCCCGGGGACGGTCTGGCGCACCTCGACGCCCTCGCCGCCGCCCGCGGGGGCGAGGAGGAGTGGGACCTGTACGGGATACGGCTGCCGCTGATCGCCGCCCGTGACGGCGTCGACGAAGCGATCGCGCGGGCCCGGTCCCATCCCGAGGGCTCCAGCTCGTACGCGGCGCCGCGCATCGCCGAGCTGCTCGCCGGCGCCGGGCGCGTCGAGGAGGCCGTGGCCGTTCTCGCACGGCACGCCTCCGCGAACCGCCACGACCTGGCCGGCCACCTCATCGACCTCGGCCGTGTCGAGGAGGCCCTGGCCGTCCTCCGACCACGCACCTCCCGGCCTCCCGAACCGTCGAGCGGTCCCTGGCCCGCCGCTCCCCCGTTCTGAGGTCCTGCCCCCTCCTGGGCGCGCTCGCCCGCCTGGCGGCCGACCCTGCCTGCCGAGACGCCGGGTCGTGGCGGGCCGCCGGTACCGAGCGCAGGCCGCTTTCGCCGGGGTTCGGAGCGGGCGCGAGAGGGTGAGCAGGCGGGGGGTGAGTTCAGCGTTGGCCCTGCCGGGGGCGCTCCGGGCCGTCCGCGAAGCCCGCCCGCTTGTACGTGCGCATGAGCAGCGCCACCTCCGTCGACGTGACGCCCTCCAGCGCGCCGAACACCCGGGTCGTGAAGTCGTGCAGGTCCCGGGTCGAGCGGTGGCTGGAGTACCCGAGCAGGGGCGTCGTCCCGGTCGTCACCACCAGATGGCGCAGCTCGGGCTCCCGGGCCAGCCGCCGGATCACCGCGTCCATCCGGGCATGGCTCACGGCCAGTCGGAACCGCGCCTCGACCGGGTAGCCGAGCACGAGCGGCTCCGCGTGCAGGCGCAGGTGCAGGACGTGCGAGGTCCGCAGACGGGCCAGCCGGCGGCGCGCGGTGGTCTCGCCGACCCTCAGTTCGCGCGCGAGCCGGGTGGTCGACATGCGGGCGTCGTCGCGCAGCAGTTCCACGAGGCGGCGGTCCAGCTCGTCCAGGGCGGGCGGCTCCGGCAGCGCGCGGCCCTCCATGGCCCGGCGCCGCACGTCCGTGGGCTCGTCGTCGTACGGCGCCCAGTCGCTGGCCGTGAGGAGCAGCCGGAGGACCACGGAGGAGTGGACGTCGGCCACCCCGTCGAGCCGGCCGATCACCGCGTCGACCAGGCTCAGCAGCGCGTCGTGGTCCGGCACGTTCAGCTCGGCGAACACGTCGAGCGCGCCCGTGGCGACCTCGACCGACCGGGCCTCCGGCCGCCGCGCCAGGGCCAGCGCGGTCTCGTGGACCCGGCCGGGCGCGCACCGTACCGCCACCTCGGCGGTGACGCCCTCGCCCAGGTACTCCGGGACGAGCGCCGCGGTGAACGCCACCGCGGCGGTCGCCGTCATCCGGTCCAGGCGCCGGGCGACCGTCCGCTCGTGCACCCCGGCGACCGCCGCCACCTCGGAGAACGGCGCGCGCGGATCGCGGTGCAGCGCCCGGAGCACCGCATGGTCCAGAGCGTCGAGCGCGAGCGGCGCGCCGGCGGGGCGGGGCTCGGTTGCCATGGGGTCTCCTGGCGCGGTGGGGGGGAGCGGGTGGCGGGTGGAGTGCCGGGCGGACCGTACGCCACCGGCCGGAGCGGGACCGGTGGCGTGACGGAGGGACCGTACGGCACCGGCCGGAGCGGGACCGGTGGCGTGATGGAGGGACAGTACGACACCGGCCGGAGTGAGTCCGGCGGCGCGGCGGAGGGGCCGGGAACGTACGGCACCAGTCTGAGCGAGCCCGGCGGCCTACCGGGCGGACCGTACGCCACCGGCCGGAGCGAGCCCGGCGGCCTACCGGGCGGACCCTACGACACCAGCCGAAGCGGGACCGATGGCGTGACGGAGGCCGTTCGGGGGGTGCGGCTCGATGCCCGGATCCGCCGAAAAGAAGTGCTCGTGCGCCTCCATCACCCGATTATGGGGCGCGCTCTTGCCCGAGTCCGAGCCCGCTGGCGACATTGTGGTGCGGATTCCGCCACGGAGCAGGCCGGTGACCGGCGGCCCGGAGGCGTCCGACCCCGCACTCCTGCCCAGGCCCCCGGGCCCTTCCCGAACAGGTGGTACGTATGACGGACACCCCGACCCCGCGGACGCCACCGGCGTCGCGGGCCGTCCGCGCGACCCCCGCCATCACCGCCCCCGCCATCACCGCGCCCACCAGCGCCGCGCCCGCCGCCGCGACCCCCGCCGTCGCCGTGGTCGCCTCCGTCGTGCTGGTCGAGCTGGCCAGCGGCATCACCCAGGGTTTCCTCTCCCCGCTGCTGAAGGGGCTGACCGACACCCTCCGGGTGACCGCGGCCGACCTGAACTGGATCAGCATCGCGAACCTGCTCGCCAGCGTCGCCTTCACGCCCGTCCTGTCCCGCATGGGCGACCTCTACGGGCACCGGCGGATCCTGCGCTGGAACCTCGCGATCGTGCTCCTCGGTTCGGTCCTGGTGGGGCTGAGCCGGTCGTTCGGCGTGCTGCTCGCCGGTCAGATCCTGCAGGGCGCGTTCGCGGGCTTCTTCCCGCTGCTCGTCGGGATCCTGCGGAACCGCAGCGGCGACTCCGAGAGCCGTCGCGGCATCAGTCACATGGTCGCCGCGCTCGTCGGCGGCATCGCCCTGGGGCTGGTCGCCAGCGGCTTCGTGGCGCGTACCGTCGACAGCCCCACGGCCGCCCTGTGGGTGCCCACCGCCGCCGTCGGCCTGGCCCTCGCCGTCACCTGGCCGCTGCTGCCCGAGTCCGGGACGCGTCCCGGCGGGCGGGTCGACTGGGCGGGCGGCGTGCTGCTCTGCGTGGGGCTCGTCGCGGTCATGCTGGGGCTCGGCATGGGCGGGCTGCCCGGCTGGGAGTGGAGCTCGGTGCGCACCCTGGGCTGTCTGATCGGCGGCGTCCTCGTCACCGCCCTGTGGGTGCTCGTGGAGCTGCGGACCGCCGAGCCGATGATCGACGTCCGGATGTTCCGGCGCCGCAACGTCGTCACCGTCTCCCTGGTGACGCTGACGTTCACCTTCCCGATGATCGGCCTCCAGGTCGCCAACCCGGTCTTCCTGGGCACCGGTCCGGCGGAGCACGGCTACGGCCTGGGCCTCGACCCGTTCGCCATCGGCCTCGCGATGCTGCCCAACATGCTCGCCCTGGCGCTGGGCGCGCTGGCCGCGCCCGCCGTCGCCGCCGCGATCTCCGACCGGCTCACGCTGTGCGCCGGTTCGCTCCTGATGGCCGCCGGCTACCTGGTCTCGCTGAACTGGCACGGCGCGATGCTCCCCTTCCTCGCCGGGACGGCCGTGGCGGGCTTCGGCACCGGTTTCCTTCAGCACTCCACCCGGACGCTCGCCGTCGAGTCCGTCCCGCACGACCGGACCGCGGTCGGCTCCGGCATCAACGAACTCCTGATCAACGTCGGCGGTTCGATCGGCGCGGCCGCCGTCCTCACCGTCTTCGCCGCGCACACCCCGGCCGGCGAGGCGCTGCCCGAACTCGGCGCGTACACCGCCTCCTGGACGATCTGCGCGGTCGTCTCGCTGGCCGGCGCCGTGATCGCCCTCCTGTACCGCACCCCCGACGACCGTGAGGCCCGCCCGTGACCGCCACCGCACCCACCACCGCCCCCGGCCCGCTGCGCGCCCGCGCCCGCGAGGTCGTGGAGCGCCGCCGGGACGACGTCCTCGCGCTCAGCCACCAGTTGCACGCCGATCCCGAACTCGCCTACGAGGAGCACCGGTCGGCCCGCCGGATCGCCGACCTCGTCGAGGCCGCCGGGTTCGAGGTGACCCGCGGCGTCTGCGGCCTGCCCACCGCCTTCACCGCCACGGCGGGCACCGGCGACCTCGTGATCGGCATCTGCGCCGAGTACGACGCGCTGCCGGACATCGGCCACGCCTGCGGCCACAACGTCAACGGCGCGGCCGCCGTCACCGCCGCCCTCGCCCTCGCGCCGCTCGCCGACGAACTCGGCGTCACGGTCAAGCTGCTCGGCACCCCCGCCGAGGAGTCCGGCGGCGGCAAGGTCGACATGCTGCGCGGCGGGGCCTTCGACGACGTCGCCGCCGCGATGATGGCGCACGCCGCGCCGCGGGACTCGGTCGGCATGAGTTCGCTGGCCATCAGCAGCTGGAAGGTCGGCTACACCGGCCGCGCCGCGCACGCCGCCGCGATGCCCGAGCGGGGCGTCAACGCGGCCGACGCGATGATGATCGCGCAGGTCGCCATCGCCGCGTACCGGCAGCAGATGCGTCCCGGCGCCGTCGTCTCCGGGGTGGTCACCTCGGGCGGCGCGGCCGCGAACGTCATCCCGGCCCGCACCGCGGCCGACTACGACTGCCGTGCCGTCACCAGCGAGGAGCTGGTCGAGCTCCAGGCCCGGGTGCGCGCCTGCTTCGAGGCCGGCGCGCTCGCCACCGGCGCCGAACTCGCCCTGGAGACCGTCGGCAACGACTACGCCGACCTCCGCCAGGACCTCGCCATGGGCCGCAGCTACCTGGCCGCCGCCCGCGCCCTCGGGCGGGACGTCCAGGCCGTGGACCCGGCGATCCGGGGCGGCTCGACGGACATGGGCAACGTCTCGCACCACGTCCCGAGCATCCACCCGATGATCGGGTACGACTGCGGCGACACGATCATGCACAACCCCGAGTTCACCCGCTTCGGCACCACCCCGCAGGCCGACCGCGCCGTCCTGGACGGCGGCCTCGCGATGGCCTGGACGGCCCTCGACCTGGCCACCGACCCGGCCCACCGGGAGGGGCTTCTCAGCCGACTCGCCGCCCGCGGCCCGTACCGGGACCGGGACCGGGACCGGGATCAGGACCTGTATCGGGGGCGGGAGCAGGACCGGGGCCGGGGCCGGGGCCGGGAACAGGCTGATTCGACGGTCCGTTGAGAACGGGGCCGTGACGGGGGGAGAGAGGGCGCGTGGGTGGGCCTGGCCCGGAGCGGGACGGACCTGCCGCGCACGGACCGCGCGGCGGACACCAGGCGGACGGCGGCGGACACGAGGCGGACGGCGACGGACGCGGCGCCGGTCGATGCCGGGGCCGGGGCCGGCACCGACAAGCTGCACCACATCGTTGCCGAGGCGGGCGCTCGCTCAGGCTTCGACGTACGCCACGATCGTGACGGTGCGCAGCGAGGTCACGTAGTAGATGACGCGGACGCCGTCGACGGGGTCGGTGTAGTCGCGCAGCAGGGTGCCGGGGACCGGGGCGCCGAGGTCGGGGCGGACGCTGATGGCGACGATCGCGCGGTCCAGGCGGTGGGTCTCGGCGGCGGTGAGCTCGGCCAGCTGGGTGAGGGCGGGTTCGACCAGGACGACCTGGGCACGGCGGGGGCCGTGGTCAGGCGACACGGGGCCGCCGGCCGGCGAGGTGCTCGAGGTGGGCGTCGCGGGCTTCCTCCCACAGCGTGCCGGTCTCCGCGGCCGGGTAGCCGTGGGCGGCGATGTCCTCCAGGACGGAGGCGAGGACGTCGGCCTTCGCGCGCTGGTCGGCGGCGTAGGCGCGGACGGCCGCGGCGGCGTGCTCGTCGAGGGGCTGGCGGTCGTGAACGGGCGCGGCGGCCGGCTGCTGGCTCATCCGGGACTCCTGGACTCTGGGGCGGGACTCCTCCTTCACGGTATCGCCCGGGCCGGGGCCCGGGGAGCGTTCCGGGGGAATCCCGGTCCCGCCGCGGACCCGGGCGGGCGGCGCCGTCCGCGGCCCCGGCGGCCTGCCGCGTCGGCCGCCGCCGTGCGGGCCGTCCCGTCCGTCCGACGGCGGGTGTGGTCCCGCCGTACCGCGGTCTACGCTGTCGCACCGCGCACGGAGTCGATCTTCATGCGTGCCGGCCCCCTGCCTACTCCGAGGAGTGATTCCGATCTTCGCACCCACCCGCCGTCGCATAGGCGCGGCCGTCCTGCTGGCCTGTGCCCTGCTGGTGCCGGGCACCGGCACCGCCGTCGCGGAGGAGACCGTCCCCGTCCGCACCGGAGCGGTGTTCAACGACCCCAAGGGAACCGTGACGGAGCAGAACGCCGTCAAGGACCACATCATCAACGCGATCCACCGGACGGAGCCGGAACGGGTCATCCGCGCCGCGCTGTACGCGCTGACCGACCAGGACTACACGGACGCGCTGGTGGAGGCCCACCGGAAGAACGTCAACGTCCGGGTCGTGCTGGACGTGAAGTACGCCGACTCGGCCGCCGCGAAGAGCCTCATCGCGAACCTCGGCCAGAACAAGTCCGCCCGCTCCTGGGTGTACGTGTGCAAGAAGTACCCCTCCGACCCGACGAGCACCGTCGGCGGCTGCATCGCCACCGCGCCCGACAGCGCGAACCCGCGGAACCACAACAAGTTCTTCACCTTCTCCCGCACCGGCACGGTGGCGGGGGTCGAGGAGGACGTGGTCATCCAGACCTCCGGCAACCAGACCCCGCTCAACACCGCGAAGTACTGGAACAACGCGTACACCGTCGTCGGCAACACCGACCTGTACACGGCCTACGTCGGCTACTTCGACGACCTGGCCTCGGGCGTGAAGAACAGCGACTACTACACCACCGCCAAGGTGGGCACCGAGAAGTACTACTTCTTCCCGCAGGCCAGTGGCGACGTCGTCGTCGACGTCCTCGGCAACGTCGCCTGCACCGGCAACACCACGGTCGGCACGCCCAGCGGCCACCGCTCCGTCGTCCGCGTGGCGGCCTTCGCGCTGCACCGCGCCGCGGTCGCGAACGCCCTGGTCACGCTGGCGAACCAGGGCTGCAAGGTCGAGGTCGTCTACGCCGAGGGCAACGCCGCCGCCACCCTCGCGGGCCACGCCAACATCACGCTCAAGCAGCTGAACACCGCCGACGGCTACCTCGTCCACTCCAAGTACCTGACGGTCGAGGGCAATTACGCGGGCCACCCCGACACCAAGTGGACCTTCACCGGCTCCCACAACCTGGACCAGTCCTCCCTGACGGAGCAGGACGAGGCCATGCTGCGTCTGGAGGGCGCGGCCCCGCACGACGCGTACGCGCGCAACTTCGCGGCGCTGCTCACGTACGCGTCGGCCCCGGCGGCCTGACCTCCGTCCGGCCCGACCTCCGACCGGCCTGACCCCCGTCCGGCTTGACCCCCGACCGGCCTGACCTCCGTCCGGCCCGGCCTCCGTCCGGCCTGACCCCCGTCCGGCCCGACCCCCGTCCGGCCTGACCTACGTCCGGCCTGACCTACGTCCGGCCTGACCCCCGTCCGGCCCGGGCCCGCGGTCCGGAGTCGGCCGGGGTGGTCCGCCCCGGCCCTCCGGCCTGCGGGCGTCCGGGCCCCGCCCCTCCGGCGGAGCCCCCGGGGGCGCGTGAAGCCCCCGACCGGTTCGGCGGGGGGGGGCGCCGTACACGTGTCCCCCGGCCGTCCGGCGCCCCGGACGCCCGCGCACACCGGCGCCCCCGCCCGTCGTCGACGCCCTGCCGCGTCGAGCTGGTACGGTGGAAAGAGACGTGTTGTCGATCGAGGAGTCCGTAGACGTGGTGGGTGAAGACGACATCTCCGGGTGAGATCCGGATCTGACGGCCACCGGCCGGCGCTCGGAAGCGCTGCCGAGGTGGTCCGTTTCGTCGTACCCCCTTTCCCACTGTCTTCCCGGGGCAGAGGTCTACGCCCTGCCCTCAGCGCCTCCGAGGTCCCTCATGTCCGACGCAGCCATCATCTGTTCGAACCTCTCCTTCGTCTGGCCCGACGACACCCCGGTCTTCCACGACCTGTCCTTCAGCGTGCCGCCCGGCCGCACCGGCCTGGTCGCGCCCAACGGCTCCGGCAAGTCCACCCTGCTCAAGCTGATCGCGGGTGAACTCCGGCCCGCCGCCGGATCCGTGCACGTCGACGGCGTCCTCGGCTACCTCCCGCAGAGCCTGCCGCTGACCGGCGACCTCACCGTCGCCGAGGTCCTCGGCATCGCCGAGGTGATCCGCGCCCTCGACGCCGTCGAGTCCGGCGACGTCGACGAGAAGCACTTCACCACCATCGGCGACGACTGGGACGTCGAGGAGCGCACCCGCGCCCAGCTCGACCGGCTGGGCCTGGCCGGCCTCGCCCTGGACCGCAGCCTGGGCACGCTCAGCGGCGGCCAGGTCGTCTCCCTCGGCCTCGCCGCCCAGCTCCTCAAGCGCCCCGACGTCCTCCTCCTCGACGAACCCACCAACAACCTCGACGCGCGGGCCCGCCACCACCTCTACGACGCCCTGTCGGACTTCAACGGCTGCCTGCTCCTCGTCAGCCACGACCGCGCGCTGCTCGACCGCATGGACCGCGTCGCCGAACTCGGCAGCGACGAACTCCGCCTGTACGGCGGCAACTTCACCGCGTACGAAGAGGCCGTCCGCGCCGAGCGGGAGGTCGCCGAGAAGAATGTCCGCAACGCCGAACAGGAACTCAAGCGCGAGAAGCGCGAGGCCCAGCAGGCCCGCGAGCGCGCCGACCGCAGGGCGAGCAACGCCGCGAAGAACCTCAAGAACGCCGGCCTGCCGCGCATCTTCGCCGGCACGATGAAGCGGGGCGCGCAGGAGGCCGCGGGCAAGTCCGGCACGATGCACGCCGCCCGGGTCAGCGAGGCCAAGGCCCGCCTGGACGAGGCCGGGCGCGCGCTGCGCGAGGAGGCGCGCCTCACCCTGGAACTGCCCGACACCCGCGTGCCCGCCGGCCGCGACCTCTTCGTCGGCGAGCGGATGCAGGTCCGGCTCGGCGACGCGGAGGTGTTCGCCGCCGGCGGCGTCGACCTGTCCGTACGCGGCCCGGAGCGCATCGCCCTGACCGGCCCCAACGGCGCCGGGAAGACCACCCTCATGCGGCTGATCACCGGCGACCTCGCCCCGGACGACGGGGAGATCAGGCGGAGCGACGGCCGCGTCGCCTACCTCTCCCAGCGGCTCGACCTGCTGGACCTGGACCTCACCGTCGCGGAGAACTTCGCCGAGTTCGCCCCCGAGCGGCCCGAGGCGGAACGCATGAACCTCCTCGCCCGCTTCCTCTTCCGGGGACCCCGCGCGCACCTCCCCGTCGGCGTCCTCTCCGGCGGCGAGCGGCTGCGCGCCACCCTGGCCTGCGTGCTGTGCGCCGAACCGGCCCCGCACCTCCTGCTGCTCGACGAGCCCACGAACAACCTCGACCTCGTCAGCGCGAGCCAGCTGGAGAGCGCCCTCAACTCCTACCAGGGCGCCTTCATCGTCATCAGCCACGACGAGCGGTTCCTCGCCGAGATCGGCGTCGACCGCTGGCTGCGGCTGGCCGACGGGACGCTGAAGGAGACCGGAGCCCCCGCGGTGTGAGCCGCCGGCACGTGACCCGGCCCGCGCCCGAGACTCCACGGGCGGCGGGCAACGGGCGGCGGAGCGGGGACGGGCTCTCCCTGTGGTACCGACAGGCCCGGTACGGAACAGGCGGGTTCGGTACGGACAAGGTCGGCACGGACAGGTTCGATATGGAACGGGCAGGTTCGGTGCGGAAAGGGCAGGTATGGACAGGGGTTCGGGGTCGGCGGATCTGACGGATTCCGAAAGTCGTTTGTTCTCCTGATCATTCTTGTGCGTACACTCCGCCTACACATCCGGGGGGGGTGTTCGCCCTCCGCACGTGCCCGTCCCCGTGGCCGTGCGGAGGCGCCGCGAACCCCTCGTTCCGGTTCCTGTTCACGTTCCCCAGGGGGGGATCTTTTGCGTTTCGCTCTTTCCGGGCGTGCCGGCCGTGTCACCACCTGCACCGCCCTCGCCCTCTCCGCCGGCATGCTGCTGGCGTCGCCCGCCGTCGCCGAGTCGGCGCCCCAGCCCGTTCTGAAGCGGTCGCTGACCGAGACCACGCCGATGCCGACGCTCGACGCCGCGGAGCCGGCCGGCACGGCCCGCACCGCCGCGGCGACGGCCGCCCAGCAGCCCCGGTTCGACGTGACCGGCGACGGCAAGACCGACCTGATCCACCGCACGCGGCACGGCATCACCTTCGTCGCGCCGTCCTCGGGCGGGGAGCACGTCGAGTTCACCACCGAGGGCACGTCCACCGACCTCGACCTCGTCCCGCTCGGTGACCAGGACGCCAACGGCGCGCCCGAGGTGCTCTCGGTCTCCACGACCGGCGCGCTCCGGCTGTACTCGGACGCCTCCCTCGTCTCGGGGTCGCTCCGCTGGACGGGCTACGGCTGGAACATCTACAACAAGGTGTTCTCGCCCGGTGACGTCGACGGCGACGGCAGGGCCGACGTCATGGCCCGCCAGTACAACGGCGACCTGTACTTCTACCGTGCGACCGGCACGATGACGGCGCCCTTCGCCGGCCGCGTGAAGGTGGGCCCGGGCTGGGGCGCGTACGACCAGGTCGTGGGCCTCGGCGACAACGACGGCGACGGCAAGGGCGACCTGCTCGCCCGCACCCCGGCCGGCCAGGTGTACTTCTACGGCAGCACCGGCAACAAGCTGGCGCCGTTCAAGCCGCGCAAGGCGCTCGCCACCGGCTGGCAGGTCTACAACCAGATCGTCGCCGTCGACGACCGCAACCTCGACGGCCGCGCCGACGTGTTCGCGCGCGACCTGAACGGCACCCTGTGGGCGTACTACGGCCGCGGCAACGGCACGTTCACGGCGCGGGCGCAGACCGGCACCGCCTGGAACAGGGTCGAGCAGTTCGGCGGGGCGGGCAACATCCCCTCCGTCGGCAAGACCCTCTTCATGGCCCGCGACAAGGCCGGCACCCTCTTCTGGTACCGCGGCCTGAACAACGGCAAGCTCGCCGCCCGCGAGCAGGTGAGCGACACCGGCGGCTGGGCGGGCGCGCACGTCTCGCTCTCCTACGCGCTGGACGGCAACACGATCCCCGACCTCCTGTACGTCACCCAGGGCTACCTGATCAACACCTCCAACAGGCACGTCTTCGGCGGCGGCTGGCAGGTCTACAACCGGCTCGTCGGCCCCGGCGACCTGTCCGGCGACGGCAAGTCCGACCTGCTCGCCCGTGACGCGTCCGGTGTCCTGTACCTGTACCGGGGCAACGGCGCCGGCACGGGCTTCTCCTCCCGCGTCCGGGTCGGTTCCGGCTGGAACGCGTACAACCAGATCCTCGGCGCGGGCGACTACACCGGCGACGGCCGTGCGGACGTCCTGGCCCGTGACGGCTCCGGCACCCTGTTCCTGTACAGGGGTACGGGCTCCGCCACGGCCCCGTTCGCGGGCCGGGTGAAGATCGGCGGCGGCTGGGGCACGTACAGCAAGCTGGTGGCGCCGGGCGACATCAGCGGCGACGGCCGGGCCGACCTGCTCGCGGTGACCGCGTCGGGCGACCTGTACCGCTACCTGGGCACCGGCACCAACTCCGCGATCAGCCCGCGGGTGAAGATCGGCTACGGCTACCAGACGTACACCAACCTGTACTAGAAGGCCGACGGGCGCCCCGCACCGGAGTTCCGGCGCGGGGCGCCCCGCCCTTTCCGCGGCCCTCGCGGGCGGACCAGCCGGCACGGGCGGACCGGCTGACACGGGCGGCCGGGCGGCCGCGGGGCCGCGGGGCCGGCGCTGTCGGACCGCCGTGGAAGACTGCGGCGCATGTCTCTCGCGGATCTCACCTCGGACCAGTGGCGGTCGTACGACCTGCCGGCCGCCCGCCGGATCGCACGGCGCGCGGCCGAGCTGGTGGACGGCCGCGTGGTCGCCGTCGACCCGGTCGAACACCTCGGCGCCCGGACGCACCGCGTGCGGATCGAGCGGGGCGGGCAGGAGTTCGCCCTGGTGCCGGGCGGCACCGTGACGCTCGGCTTCGACCTCGACGCCTGGCGGCCGACGGCCGAGCAGGCCGCCGACTACCGGGAGAGCCTGGAGCAGGGCTACGGGACCGGCCCCGACCTGCGGTCCCACCTCGCACAGCTGCTCAGTCCGCGCCGCCGCGTCACCTTGGCGGCGGTGCTCGTGGCGGTGGAGGACGAGAACCTGACCGCTCCTCCCGCCGAGACGCCGGCCGTGCTCGCGTCCCGCGGTCTGCGGATGCCGAGCCCCGACGAGTGGGAGCACGCCTGTGGCGCCGGTGCCACCACCCTGTTCCGCTGGGGCGACGCCTGCCCCCTGGACCGGGGCCCCTACGACGACCCCACCGGCCCGCAGCACCGGCCGAACGCCCTGGGCCTGCGCATCGCCTACGACACCTACCGGACCGAGCTGACGAGCGACCCCACCGCGGTGCACGGCGGCGACGGCGGCGAGTCGGCGTGCGGCGGATACGGCCACCTGCTCACGTGGCTGTCCCTCGCCACGGCCAACCGCCACCCCTTCTACGCCACCGAGTTCGTCCACGCCCCGGACGGCGAAGACCTCTACGAGGACTTCTCCACCCGCCCCGTCCTCCCCCTCTGATCCCCTTCCGGCGCACCGTCGCCCTCCGGCTCCGGAGTGCTGGATCATTGGTCCCGAGCGGAGGGGGCGACGTGTCCGGGGGTTGCGACGTGGGTGTCGGCGCGCTGGTGCGGGCGGAGCTGGAACGGCACGACTGGGGCGCCCTGGCCTGCCTCTGCGGTGACTCCGCGGATCACGTGCCCCTGCTGTTCGAAGGTCTCCTCACCGCCGAGACGCCGCGCGAGATGCTCACCCTCGACGGTCACGTGGAGGACGGATGCGTCCTCGCCGAGTGCACCGCGCCGGCGGTCGGTGTGATCATGGCCGCCCTGGCGGGCGAGGTGTCGGTGATGGCCCGGGACCAGCTCCTGCGGACGCTCGTCCACGTGGCCGCCGGCTCCGGCTGCGACGAGGGCCTCGGCAGGTGGCCGCTGGGCGACGCCTGTCGCGCCGGAGCCGAGGAGGGCTTCTGGACGCTCGTGCGGATCGGGCTGACCGGGAGCGGGGACGACGCCGAGACGGTGGCCGACATCTGCGCGTTCTTCGCTCTCGGCGGGGACAAGGCGGCTCACTACCAGACCTTGCTGCGCGAGCGCGCACGAGCGAGGACCAAGCGCGGGGCGAGGCGCTGACGGGGGCTCGCCCCGACAGGGCGGCCCCCCGCGTCGTGACGGTCCCCCTCGTGACGGTCCCCGTCGGGTCCGCCCCCGCCCCCGCCGTACCCGTCCCCGTCGTATCCGTCCCCGTCGTATCCGTCCACTCGCGGGACAGGGCCCGCCCAACTCCCCTACGCTAAAGGATTTCTGACCCCGTCCTCCGCGCGCCACGGGGCGGTCAGGCCGTTTCGGCCTCGAAGGCGCGCAGGAGGTCGGCGGCGACGCTCACGGCGATGGTCGCGGGTTCCTTGCCGGTGATGTCGGACAGGCCGATCGGGGTCTTGATCCGGGCGATGGCGGCCTCGTCGTGGCCCCCTTCCGTGCGGAGGCGGTGGCGGAAGCGGGTCCATTTGGCCGCCGAACCGATCAGGCCGATGGAGCCGAGGTGGGGGGTGCGCAGGGCGGCGTCGCACAGGGCGGCGTCCTCGGCGTGGTCGTGGGTCATGATCAGGACGTGGGTGCCGGGCGGCAGTTGTTCGAGGACCTCCTCGGGCAGCAGGGGCGTGTGGTGCACCCGCACCCGCGCGACCGCGTCCGCGAGGACGGCGAGCCGTTCCTCGGCGAGGACGTCGGAGCGGCTGTCGACCAGGTGGAGGTCGAGGTCCTGGCGGGCCAGGATCCGGGCCAGTTCGATGCCGACGTGCCCGACGCCGAAGACCGCCACCGCCCGTACCACCGGGAGGGGTTCGAGCAGCACCGAGACGGTGCCGCCGCAGCACTGCACGCCGTGCCGGTTGGTCACCTTGTCGTTGAGGGCGAAATCCATCAGTTCCGGTTCGGGCGCGGACGCGGCGATCATCTCCCGGGCCCGGTCGACGGCGACCGCCTCGACGTTGCCGCCGCCGATCGAGCCCCACGTCCCGGTCCGGCCGACGACGAGCTTCGCGCCGGCGTCGCGGGGGGCGTGGCCGCGCACGGTCGCGACGGTCACGAGCACGCCGGGCTCCCGGCGTGCTCGCAGCCGCGCGACCGCGGTGACCCAGGTCATGTCAGGCACGGGCCGGCACTTCTGCCCCGGCCCGCGCCCCGTCGCCGGCGCGGCGGGCCGCCTGGACCGCCCAGTACACCGCCTCCGGCGTGGCGGGCGAGGCCAGTTCGACGGCGATCCCGCCCGGCCCGAACGCGGCCGCGGCCTGCCGCAGCGCCTCGCGCACCGAGAACGCCAGCATCAGCGGGGGCTCGCCCACCGCCTTGGAGCCGTAGACCGCGCCCTCCTCGGTGGCGTTCTCCAGGAGCGTGACGTGGAACTCCTCGGGCATCTCCGAGAAGCTCGGCAGCTTGTACGTGCTCGCCGCCTGGGTCAGGAACCGGCCGCGGCCCGGGCCGTCGCCGGTGTCCCAGCGCGGGTCCTCCAGCGTCAGCCAGCCCGCGCCCTGCACGAAGCCGCCCTCGACCTGACCGATGTCGATCATCGGGGAGAGGCTCTCGCCGACGTCGTGGACGATGTCCACCCGCCGGATCCGGTACGCGCCGGTGAAGCCGTCGACCTCCACCTCGGTCGCCGCGGCGCCGTAGGCGAAGTACTTGAACGGCGAGCCGCGGAAGGCCGTGGCGTCCCAGTGCAGGCCCTCGGTCCGGTAGAAGCCGGCCGCCGAGAGCTGGACCCGCTGGAAGTACGCGGTGCGCACCAGGTCGTCCCAGGCCAGCTCCTCGTCGCGGCCCAGGGCGCGCGCGACGCCCTCGACGATGCGCACGTCCGAGGCGTTCGCGCCCAGCCGGGTGGCGGCCACCTGGAGGAGCCGTTCGCGCAGCTGCTCGCAGGCGTTCTTGATCGCCCCGCCGTTGAGGTCCGCGCCCGCGCTGGCGGCGGTGGCGGAGGTGTTGGGGACCTTGTCGGTGCGCGTCGGGGCGAGGCGGACCCGGTGCGGCGGGATGCCCAGCGCGGTCGCGGCCACCTGGATCATCTTGGTGTGCAGGCCCTGGCCCATCTCGGTGCCGCCGTGGTTGATCAGGACGGAGCCGTCCTTGTAGATCAGGACCAGCGCGCCGCCCTGGTTGAAGGCGGTGAGGTTGAAGGAGATGCCGAACTTGATGCCGGTGATCGCGAGGGCCCGCTTGGTGTGCGGGTGCGCGGCGTTGAACGCGGCGATCTCGCGCGTACGGTCGGCGAGGCCGGCGCCCTCCTTGACCTGCCGCCAGACGGCGGAGATCCGTTCGGGCTGGGTGACCGGCTGTCCGTACGGCGTCGTCTGGCCCTGGCCCGGCCGGTAGAAGTTGCGCTCGCGCAGCTCCATGGGGTCCAGGCCGAGCAGCGGCGCGCAGCGGCCGAGGACGTCCTCGATCACCAGCATGCCCTGCGGGCCTCCGAAGCCGCGGAAGGCGGTGTTGGAGACCGTGTTCGTCCTGGCGATGCGGCCGGCGACGCGGGCGTTCGGGATCCAGTACGTGTTGTCGATGTGGCACAGCGCGCGGGCGAGGACCGGCTCGGACAGGTCCAGGCTCCAGCCGCCGTCCGCGACCAGGGTGGCGTCGAGGGCCTGGATGCGGCCCTCGGCGTCGAAGCCGATCTTCCACGTGGCGTGGAAGCCGTGCCGCTTGCCGGACATGGTCATGTCCTGCGTCCGGTTGAGCCGGAACCGCACCGGGCGGCCCGTCAGCTTGGCGCCGAGCGCCGCGACGGCCGCGAAGCCGTGCGGCTGCATCTCCTTGCCGCCGAAGCCGCCGCCCATCCGCAGGCACTGCACGGTCACCTCGTGCGCGGGCACGCCGAGCACGTGGGAGACGATCTCCTGGGTCTCCGAGGGGTGCTGGGTGCTGCTCTGGACGAACACCTGCCCGTTCTCGTCGATCTGGGCGAGCGCCGCGTGCGTCTCCAGGTAGAAGTGCTCCTGGCCGGCGAACTGGAACTCGCCGGTGAACACGTGCGCGGAGTCGGCGAAGCCGGCGTCGACGTCGCCGTGCACCATCAGCGGCCGGGCGCCGTGGTAGCTGCCGGCCTCGATCGCCTCCCGCAGCGAGACCAGCGAGGGCAGCTCCTCCAGCTCCACCTCGACGGCCGCCGCGCCGAGGCGGGCGGCCTCCAGGGTCTCGCCGAGCACCCAGGCCACCGCGTGGCCGTGGAACATGACCTCGTCGGGGAAGAGCGGCTCGTCGTGCTTCATGCCGGCGTCGTTGACGCCGGGCACGTCGGCGCCGGTCAGCACGCGGACCACGCCGGGCACGGCGAGCGCGGGTCCGGTGCGCAGCGCGGTGATCCGGGCATGGGCCTTCATGACCTGGACCGGGTAGGCGTGCAGCACGTCCTTGGTGCGCTGGACCAGGTCGTCGGTGTAGAGCGCGGTGCCCGTGACGTGCTGGAAGGCGCTCTCGTGCGGCATCGGGAGGCCGACGACCGGCTTCTCGGGGCGCTCGGACAGATGACTCATGACGACACCGCCTCGGTGGTCTGTGCGTACAGCTTCAGCAGGCTCTGGCCGAGCATCGCGGAACGGTAGAGGGCGCTGGCCCGGTGGTCGTCCATCGGCGTGCCCTCGCCCCGCAGCACCCGGGCCGCGGCCTCGGCGGTCTCCGCCGACCAGGGCCTGCCCTCCAGGGCCGCCTCGGTGGCGAGGGCGCGGATCGGGGTGGCGGCCACGCCGCCCAGGCCGATGCGGGCCTTGCGGACGACGCCGTTCCCGATGCCGGTTCCGGTGCCGCCCTCGATGTCGAGGGCGAAGGCGACGGCGACGCTGGAGATGTCGTCGAAGCGCCGCTTGGCGATCTTGTGGAAGGCCGTGACCGGCGACAGCGGCAGCGGGACGCGCACCGCGCGGATCAGCTCGCCGGGCCGGCGCACGCTCTGCCGGTAGCCGGTGAAGTACTCCGCCAGCGGGACCTCGCGCTCGCCGTCGGCGTCGGCGAGCACCACCGACGCGTCGAGCGCGAGCAGGGCCGGCGGGCTGTCCCCGATGGGGGACCCGGTGCCCAGGTTGCCGCCGAGGGTCGCGCCGTTGCGGATGAGCCGGGACGCGAACTGCGGGAAGAGGTCGGCCAGGAGGGGGACGCCGCCGTCGAGGCGGCGCTCGATCTCGGTGAGCGTCAGCGCCGCCCCGATCTCGACGTGGTCGGCCTCGATCCGCAGCTCGCGCAGTTCGGGCAGCCGGTCGACGGCGACGACGCACCCCGCCCGGCGGGAGCGGATGTTGACCTCCACGCCCCAGTCGGTGGAGCCGGCGACCACGACCGCGTCGGGCCGCTCGCGCAGCAGGCGCAGGGTCTCGTCCAGGGTGTTCTTCCGCAGGAACGCGCTGTCGCCCCGGGTGTACGCGGTGGCCACCGGCCGCGGCGGGGCCTGCTCGCGGCGCCGGGCCAGGGGGTCGTCCGCGGCGGGCGTGCCGACGGCGAACGCGGCGTCGCGGATGGGGCGGTAGCCGGTGCAGCGGCACAGGTTCCCGCTCAGCGCGTGCAGGTCGAAGCCGTTCGGGCCGTGCTCGGGGTCGGTGCCGCCGTCCGGGTCCGCGTGCGCGCAGCGGTCGGGACGGTAGTACTCGGCGGCCATGCTGCACACGAACCCCGGTGTGCAGTAACCGCATTGGGAGCCGCCGCGGACCGCCATCTCCTCCTGCACCGGGTGCAGGGCGGGCGGCGTGCCGGCCTCGCCGGGGGTGGCGAGCCCCTCGGCGGTGACGACCTCCTGGCCGTCGAGCGCCGCGACCGGGAGCAGGCAGGCGTTGACCGCCACCCAGTCGGTGGGCTTGTCGAGCCCGGGGCGGGCGACCAGGACGGAACAGGCTCCGCACTCGCCCTCGGCGCAGCCCTCCTTGGTGCCGGTGAGACCGCGCTCGCGCAGGAAGTCCAGCACCGTGGTGTGGGGCGCGGCCGGTGCGATCGGCGTCTCGTCGCCGTTGACCGTGATCCGTGCCTCGGTGTTCCGCGCCTCGGCGTTCTGTGCCTGGGCGTTCCGCACCTCGGCGTTCTGTGCCTCGGTGATCTGTGCCTCCGTCACGACGAGCCTCCGTTCCTGCACGTGAGCGACCGATGCGTCATGTTCGTCAATGTCAGGCAGCTTTCTGTGTTCGGACACGCCACGTGGGGAGGGCGGGCGCGGAAGGGCACGCGACGGCGAGGTGCCGGAAACGGGCGGGGAAGAGCGGGGAAGGGCGGGGAAAGGGGGGTGCGGGACGTCAGGAGACCCGCGAAGCACCCCTGTGTCGATGTGCCACGGGAGGGCACACGGGGAACGGCGCGTTCAGCAGCCGTGCGCGATCCGGCCCGGAACCCAGGCGGTGCACTCGGCGAGGCGGCCGAGGTCGGAGTAGGTGGACATCCGTCGATCGCCTCCTTCCGGGCGCTGTGGGACGACGTTGACGGCAAGCTAGTGGCCGGCGCCGGGCAGGTCAAGGGGTCACCGCCCTCCCCCGCCCACCGCGCGACCGCCGCCCGGCCTGCGAAGACCCGCGCGGAAACCCCTGCGAAGACTCCTGCGAAGACCTCTGCGGAAACCCCTGCGAAGGACCTGGCCCGGGTCCCTGCGAAGACCCCGTGGAGGCCGGCTCCGCACCCGCTGCCGCCGTTCTCTTGACGGGGTCCCCCGGCGTCCCCATACTGACGGCCAAATCGATTTGGCCAAATCGATTTGGCCCTCCGTTCGGGGCCGGATCGCGGCTGATTTGTCCGAGCATGCCCCACGCCCGAATGGAGCTCGAACGTGTCCAGTCACCGACCGCCCGCACCCCGTACGCCCTACCCCCCGGCGCCGGAACCCTCCCCGTCCGGCGCCGCCCCCGAGAACGCCCGGCGGGCCACCGCTCCCCCCGCCGTCCACCCCGTCGACGAGTCGCGCCCCCTCGGCCGGATCGTCCTCTTCGGGATCCAGCACGTCCTCGTCATGGCGGCCACCCCCATCTCGGCGATCTTCCTGATGAGCGCCACCCTTCGCCTCGACCCCGGCCTGACCGTCAACCTGCTCTCCGCGGCGTTCGTGCTCTCCGGCGTCGGATCGCTGATCCAGTCGCTGGGGCCCTGGAAGTTCGGCCCCCGGCTGCCGTTCGTGATGCTTCCCGGCGGCGCGCCGCTCATCCTGTTCCTCGCCATCGCCGAGCAGCACGGGCTGCGGACCGCCACCGGCGCGGTCCTCCTGACGGCCGCCTTCTCCTTCGTCGTCCTGCCGGTCTTCTCACGGCTGCTCAGGTTCTTCCCGGCGCTGGTCATCGGCACGATGATCGTCATCGTCGGGGTCAACCTGGTGAAGGTCGGCGCGGTCCTCGTCACCGGCCGGCCCGGGGAACCGGGGTTCGCGGACACGACGAACCTCGCGCTCGGGATGGCGACGATCGGGTTCACCGTCGTCTTCTACCTGCTCTTCACCGGCATCCTCCGGCAGCTCGCCGTCATGCTCGGGCTGGTCGCCGGCACCGTGCTGGCCGGCCTCCTCGGCCGCTTCGACCCCGGCGGCGCGACCGAGGGCGGCCTGATCGGCCTGCCGCAGCTGATGCCCTTCGGCTCACCGCAGTTCAGCCTGGTCGCCGCCCTTCCGCTGATGCTCTACAGCCTCGCCTCGATGGCGGAGGCCACCGGCCAGACCGTCATCAACGCCGAGGCCGTCGGCAAGCGGATCGACCCGCGCACCGACGTGCCCAAGACCGTCCGCGGTGACGCCCTGACCTCGCTCTTCGGCGGCTTCTTCGGCCTGCCGCTGATGGTGACCAGCGGCGAGAACATCGGGATCGTCCGCGTCACCGGCGTCCGCAGCCGCTACGTCACGGCCGCCGCCGGCGTGGTCCTCGTCGTCATCGGGTTCCTCGCGCCGGTGACCCGGGCCATCAGCGCCGTCCCGTCCGCCGTGGTCGGCGGCACGGCCATGGTCGTCTTCGCCGTGATCACCGTGCTCGGCGTGCAGATGCTCGGCCGCTCCGACCTCGACAAGCACACCAGCACCTTCGTCTGCGCCGTCGCCCTGGCGCTCGGCCTGCTGCCGATCCTCGTCCCCGGCGTGTACGCCGGCTTCCCGCCGAACGCCCGCATCCTCCTCGAAAGCGGCGTCGCCGTCGGCGCGTTCACCGCCGCCGTCCTCAACGTCCTGTTCCACCACGTCAGGCCGCGCGTCGCCGCCCGGCCGACCGCCCCGCGCACGGAAAGCGACCGATGAACCAGCTCACCCGAGACCTCCTCGACTCCCCCGACCCGCTCCTCCTCGTCCCCGACGCCGTCCTCCTGCCGGAGGGAACCGTCGACGGACACGCGGTCGTCGTCGCCGACGGCACCTTCCGCGCCGTCGGCCCCGCCGCGGAACTCGCACGCGCCCATCCGCACCTCGACGCCGTGCCCCTGCCCGGCCACCTCCTGATGCCCGGCTTCGTCGACGCCCACCATCACCTGACCCAGAGCTTCGGCTCCGCGCTCGCCTTCGGGGAGCCGTCGGAGATCTTCCGCCGGGTGTGGGTGCCGCTGGAGGGGGCGCTGGACGAGGAATCGGCCTACGTCGCGGCCAAACTGGCGGCGCTGGAGGCCCTGCGCGGCGGCTTCACCACCGTCACCGACGCCGGTACCCGCGCCGGCGTGGACGTGGACGTCGTCGCCTCCGCCGCCCGAGACGCCGGGATCCGCTGCGTCCTCGGCCTCGTCTGCAACGACGCCCGGGACGACGCGCCCGGCGACGCCGAGGACGCCACACGCGCCGCCGCCGTCCTCGAAAGCGCCGAGAAGCACCTCGCCCGGTACGACGACGACCCCCTGGTCCACCCCTCGCTCGCCGTCTCCATCCCCGAGGCCGCGACCTCCACGACCCTGCGGTCCACCGCACGCCTCGCCGCGGAAGCCGGGGCGATCGTGCAGATCCACGTCAACGAGCACCTGGCCGGCGTCGAACGCTCCCTCGTACGGCACGGGCTGCGGCCGCTCGAACACCTGCACAGGCTCGGCGCGCTCGGCCCCCACCTGCTCGCCGCGCACGCCACCCTGCTCACCCCCCGCGAGCTGACCCTGCTCGCCGACACCGGCACCGCCGTCAGCTACAACCCGGTGGCCAGCGCCTGGAAGGGCAACGCCGTCGCCCCGGCCGTCGCCATGGCCGAGCGCGGCATCCGCTTCGGGCTCGGCACCGACGGGACCCGCGGCGACGGGTTCCGGCTCGCGGACGCGGCCGAGTCCGCCCAGCGGATCGCCTACGGGCTCGCCACCGGGGACTCGTCGTGCGGCGCCGGCTGGACCTGGCTCGACCGCGCCACCGCCGGCGGCGCCGACGCGGTCGGCCTCGGCGCGCGCACCGGCGCCGTCGCCGAGGGCCTGGCCGCCGACTTCCTCCTCGTCGACCTCACCACCCCCGAGCTCGCGCTCTCCTGGGACGTGCCGTGGGAGCTGGTCCGCCGGGGCAACCGGGACCAGATCAGCGCCGTGTTCGTCGCCGGGCGCCTGCGGCTGTGGCAGGGCCGGCCCGTCGGCTGGGACGGCCCCGCGCTCGTACGGCGGGCGGTCGAACTGGCCCGGGCCACCGTCGAGAGGGCGCCCCTCACCCGCGTCCACCCCACCTCCACGGCGGCACGCCGGAACGCGACACGGGAGCGGAGCACGGCACAGCGGGGCCCGGCGCAGCAGGACACGGCCCGGCAGGGCGCGGCGCAGCAGGACACGGCACCGCAGGACACGGCCCAGCAAGGCGCGACGCAGCAGGACACGGCACCGCAGGACACGGCCCAGCAAGGCGCGACGCAGCAGGACACGGCACCGCAGGACACGGCCCAGCAAGGCGCGGCGCGGTGAGCGCGGAGGCACTCGCGGTCCTCGCCGTCACGGTGGGCGTCGCCGCGTTCGTCCAGGGCAGCAGCGGGCTGGGCTTCGCCCTGATCGTCGCGCCCGTGGCCGGGATCCTCGACCCCGGTCTGCTCCCGGTCTTCGTCCTGGCGACCATGATCCCGCTCAACCTGTACGTCGCCTGGCGCGAGCGGGCCTCGATCGACCTGCGCGGCGCGGGCTGGATCACCGGGGCGCGGCTGGCCGCCACGCCCGCCGGGCTCGCGCTGCTCTGGCTGATCCCGGACCGCGGCATCGGCCTGTTCGTGGGCGCCGCCACCGTACTGGCCGCGGTCGTGAGCCTCGCCGCGCCCGCCTTCGCGCCCGGCCGGCTCGCCTACGTCGGCGCGGGCGCGGTGACCGGGCTGACGGAGACCGCGACCGGCGTCGGCGGCCCCCCGCTCGCCCTCGTCTACCAGCACCGCCCGCCCGCCGAGCTGCGCTCGACCGTCGCGGCCTGCTTCCTCGCCGGGGAAGTGGCGTCGCTGGCGCTGCTGTTCGCGACGGGCGAGGGCCGTCCGGCGGACCTGGTGACGGCGGTGGCGCTGCTGCCGGCGATCGCCGCGGGCGCGTGGTTGAGCCGACTGGCGCACCACCGGCTGGACGCGCGCAGGACGCGGCTGTGCGTCCTCGTCTTCGCCCTGGTCTCCGGGCTCGTGCTCATGCTCGGTCTGTGACCCGTGCCGACGAGGCACGCGCGATGACGCGCGGCTCGGGCGCCGTCGCCACCGTGGCGGCGGCGCCCTCGCCGCGCAGCCGGCCGAGCAGCAGCTCCACGGCGTCGGCCGCCGCGCGGTCCAGGTGGAGGTCGACGGCGGTCAGCGGCGGCTCGCAGGTCCGGGCGCGCAGCCCGTCGTACCGGGTGACGACCATGACGTCGTCCGGCACGGACCGCCCGCTGTCCCGGATCGCCCGCACCGCGCCCACCGCGAAGGCGTCCACCAGCGCGCAGACCGCGTCGGTCCCGGGGTGTTCGGCGAGCAGGGCGGCGCAGCGCTCGTAACCGGCCCGCTCCCCGCCCGCCTCCGGCACGCTCACGACGACGGGCGGCCAGCCGGACCGCTCGGCGAGCCGCTCGTACGCCGCGAGCGCGTCGACCGACGAGTGCCGCGCGCCCGAGCCGATCATCAGCGCGGGCCGCCGGGCGCCCCGCTCGCGCAGGTGGGTGAGGAGCAGTTCGGCGACGAGCCCGCCGCGCAGGTCGACGTAGGGCGCCGGGTCGTCCGGCGCCACCGGCCGGCCGAGCGACACGTAGGGCAGCCCCCGCTCCCTCAGCTGCGCCACCGCCGCGTCGTCCGCGTCCGGTTCGACGACGATGGCCCCGTCGATGTCGACGGAGTACAGCGCGGACCCCGACTGCACGGGCGGGACGAGCACCAGCGCGTAGTCGTGCAGCAGGGCGCTCTCCGCGGCGGCCGCGGCGATCTCCATGTAGAACCCGAGCCGCGAGGGCCCGCCGGCCACCGCGAACGGCATCGAGGAGGCGAGCGCGATGGCCCTCGCCTCCCCCCTGCGCAGCCGCTGGGCCCGCAGGTTGGGCCGGTAGCCGAGCTCGGCGGCGGTCTGCTTGACGCGCTCCCGCGTCCTCGGGTCGACCTTGCCGATCCCGTTGAGGGCGTGGGAGACCGTCGTACGCGACACCCCGGCGATCCGCGCGACGTCGGCGATCGTCGGGGGCCGCGAACCGGGGCCGGGACCGGGGGTTGGCATCGCCGGGCGCTCCTTGCGGGCCGAGGACAGGACACCCCCATCTTCGCCGACCGGCCGCGGCGGGACACCACCCGGCCGTGGCACCGGTCACGGCACCAGTCACGGCACCGGCGGGGGCCTCATCGGCGGGGGCGGGAGCTGCGGTGTCTCACCGGCGGGGTCTCACTCGCGGGGGCGGGAGCCGCGGAGGCGGGAGCCGCGGAGGCGGGAGCCGCGGGGTCTCACCCGCGAGGTCTCACCGGCGGGATCTCACCGGCGGGGGCGGGGAGTCGCGGTCGGGTGCGCTCACGTCGTGTAGTCCGCGTTGACGCGGACGTATCCGGCGGACAGGTCGCAGCCGTAGACCGTGGCCTCGGCCTCCCCGAGGCCGAGCGTGACGACGATGTCGACCTCGTCCCGGCGCATGACGTCGACGAGCGCGTCGAGGGTGTCGTCCCCGGGCTCCTCGGGGTACACCTCGATGTCGCCGAACCGCACGGTGACGTCGCCCGGCACGATGTCGGTGTCGTCGGTGTTCTTGCCGATGGCCATCAGCACCCGGCCCCAGTTGGGGTCGGCGCCGTGGACGGCGGTCTTGACCAGCGGGGAGTTCACCACGCTCTTGGCGACGCGCTTGGCCTGCGCGCGGTCGCCGGCCCCGGCGACCGTGACGCGCAGGAGCTTGGTGGCGCCTTCGCCGTCACCGGCCAGCTGCCGGGTGAGGTCCAGGCAGAGGTCGGCGAGGGCGTCGGCGAACTCCGCCGGATCGACCGGCCCCGCGGCGCCGTTGGCGATGACCGCCACCGTGTCGGAGGTGGAGGTGTCGGTGTCGACGCTCAGGCAGTTGAAGGTGCGGTCCACCGCCGCGCGCAACGCGCCGGACAGGTCGGCCGGGGCCACCTCCGCGTCGGTGAACACGTAGGCCAGCATCGTGGCCATGTCGGGTTCGAGCATGCCGACGCCCTTGGCGACGCCCACGACGCGGGCCCGTCCGACGGTCCGTACGGCGGTCTTCGGGCGGGTGTCGGTGGTCATCATCGCGCGGGCCACGTCCAGCGGTCCGGCCGTGAACGCCGCGAGGCCGCGCCCGGCGGTCTCGTCGAGGTGCGCGCGGATGGTGTCCATCGGCAGCGGGCGCCCGATGACGCCGGTGGAGCCGATGAGCACCTCCTCCTGGGGGACGCCCAGGATCCCGGCGACGCGGCGGACGACCTCGGCGGCGTTCTCCGCGCCCTGGCGCCCGGTGGCGACGTTCGCGTTCTGCGCCAGCGTCGTCACGGCGCGCAGGCGCCCTCCCGCGGCGTGCGCGCGGCTGAGGACGACGGCCGGCCCCGCGAAGAGGCTCCGGGTGAACATCGCGGCGCCGGCGGCCGGCCGGTCCGACACGACGACGGAGATGTCGTCGCCGTGCTCGCGCAGGCCGCCGTGGCCGGTGTAGGCCCGGAAGCCCAGGGGCCACGCCAGGGGACCGGACTCTCGATGCAATGCATGATCATGCGTCATGCGGAATATATTTGCACTCTAGGCGTGGGGTGTCCATCCCGTTTCGGGCTCCCTGTCCGCCCACCCGCCCCTCCACCCATCCGCCTTCGCCCCTCCGGGAGTTCGGAAGGCGAGGGCGGGCGGGTTCACCGCCGGACGTCAGTCCCACTGCTGGTCGGCGAGGGAGGTGACGGGCTGGGGCTTGCCGATGACGGCGAGGGCGATGAAGAAGTTGATCTGGCCGATGGCGATGGTGAGGGTCGCGATCGCCTTCTCGTCGTAGTGCCGGGCCACCTCGGCGTACAGCTCGTCGGTGACGCGCTCGCGCCCGTGCGGGGCGGGCTGGAGGGTGGCCTCGACGAGGGCGAGGGCGGCGCGTTCGGCATCGGTGAAGTAGGGGGCGTCCTGCCAGGAGGAGACCGCGGTGATGCGCTCCTCGCTCTCGCCCGCCTTGCGCAGGAAACTGGTGTTGAGGACGGTCAGGTAGGTGTTGCGCACGATCTGGCCGGCGCGCAGGTGGATCAGGTTGATCGTCGTGCGCGGCACCGACTGGTTCCCGGTGGCCCGGAACAGGGCCGCGCTGACGTCGCTCAGCTCGGGCACGAACTCGGCGGGGTTCGCCATCCGGGAGATCGGGGCGGCGGGGTGCGTCATGGCTGTTCTCGCTCTCGTGGGTGGGGCCCCGTCGGCCCCTTCACTCCCCTGACGGACCGGCCCGCGAGGGTGTGACCGGATCCCGGAAATTCTTTTTCCGACCCTGGCCCGGCCGTCCCAACGGCCGGGAGCACCAGCGACTCAAGCGACTCAAGCGACCGAAGGACGAGCAAGCGCGCACGAACGGGAGACGGCGCCGGGGACGGAGACGGAAACGGCCGCCGTCCCGCCCCTCCGGGCGACGGAGGGACGGGACGGCGGAGCTCTCCGGGCCGCTGCTCGGAGCTGCCGACCGCGCAGAGCCGTCGGTTGTTCGGAGCTATCGATCGCTCAGGGCTGCCGGCTGCTCAGAGCTGGTTGATCGGGCGCATCGCCAGGCCCTCGGTGCCGGCCCAGCCGTTCACGCGCGCCGCGTCGTCGACGGAGACGGTGTCGAGGCCGTCGGGCAGGTCGAAGATGAGCGTGCCGCTCAGTTCGGTGCCCTCGCCGGCGATCAGGGTGGCGGTGAAGCGGTCGGACTGGTCGTACTCCGCCTCGCCGCCCTCGTCGTTGCCGAAGACGTACAGACCGGCGTAGGCCTTGCCGCCTCCCTCGACGACGACGGGCTCGGTGTCCGGCTCGCCGAGCGTCTGGACGATCGGGGCGTCGTTGCCCGCCTTGAGGCGTACCTGCGGCGCGTCGTTGAGGACGCACGGCGTCCTGGAGTTGTTGGTGACGGTCAGCAGGAAGTGACGGGGGGTCTCCCCGGCCTCGTCCTGGAGCTCGACCGCGGTGCCCAGCCCGGCGGCCTCGCAGTCCGCGTACTCCGTGCCGTTGCCGCCGCCGGTCTCGCCGCTGTCCCCGGTGCCGGTGGCCGTCGGACTGCCGCTGCCGGTCCCGGAGTCGCCCGTGGGCGCGGTGGTCTCCGACGTGCTTCCGCCAACCGGCGCGGAGCCCGAGGGGGCGGGGGCCGAGGGCGCGGAGGCCGACGGCGTGGCGGCGGTCGGCGACGCGGCGGCCTCATCGCCACCGCCGGAGGACTGGCAGGCGGTGGCCGTCAGCAGGGCCGCGGCCACGGCCGCGCCCAGGACGGCGCCGCGCAGGCCCCGGCGCGGTGAACCGTTTCTGACCGTCTTCGAGTTCATCCCTTTTCCCTCTTCCCCCGTGACCGGACCTCAGCCGGCCGGTGTACAAGCGTCAGAACCATCCTTGCCGCGCAGGCGAGCCCCCTCACCGCTCTCCCCCGTTTGTTACAGCCCTCGCACGAACCAGCGGCCGTGGCGTGACCGACCTCCCCCGCCGGGCCCGTCTCGCAAAGGGGCGGGGTGGGGCGCGGCGGGGCGGGCCGCTCGCTGCTCCCGGACCGGCCCGTGTCAGTGCCGGGTGGCAGGATCGAGGGGTGCTGATCGAGGGATACGACGCCGGCCCGCTGGTGCCGGGCGAGCCGCTGCTGGTCCGACCGGGCTTCTGGTCGAACCACCTCCTGGCGATGTGCGGCGACGGGGAGTGCGCCGAGCGCCCGCTCCCGGAGTGGTTCGGCGAGGACGACGCCGATGCCGACGCCCTGTCCGAGGTCCTCTTCGACCCCGGTCACTGGCCGGTGTTCAGAGTCCCGGCGGAGGACGGCCCCGGAGCCGTGGTGATCTACCGCAACCTGGACGACGACTGCGGCACCGACTACCTCCTCACCCCTCCGAGCGGAAGCCGCGCCGAGCCGATCGCCACCTGGGACGGAGACTTCTCGGGCCCCGGCCTGACGTGGCACGAACTGACCCGGATCGCCCACAGCCCGTCCCCCGCGGACGAAGGCGTCCGAGACTCGGCCACCCGCTTCCTGCTCCTGCTCCCCCTCCTCACCGACCCCGACCTACCGGAAGCAGCCCCGGCCCGGCTCACCGCCGCCCTGACCACGGTCGGCGCGCCCCGGACCACCGCCGCCCTCGCGGCGGAACACCTCCTGTCCCACCTCGCGAGAAGATCCCGCCACGACCCCGCATGGACGTCCCCGCTGAGCGGTACCTGAGAGGCGGGCCGAGCCGCCGGTCGCCCACGGAACGACCCCACCGGCGCCTCGCTCGCACGAGAACCGCCCACCGCCCCGAAGCCCACCGCCGCCCTCTCCCCACCGCAGACCGGCAGGGCGCAGCTCACCGTTCCCACCGACAGCACCGGCCCGCATCCGCGCCCGGACCCGGATCCTCCGGAGCGGCCGGAGCGTCCGACACACCGGCGCACCGGAGGACGACATGGGCACGGTCAGCACCGACGGTGCCACCACGCCAACTCCGGATCTGCCACGGGCTCGTGATGTGTCCGTCTGAGCAGCGACGCGTCGAGGCTCTCGACCTGCACCCGCAGTTCGGCGGCGGCGCTCGGGGGCAGCATGAGCAGAACTTCGTGCAACGTGTCCCGGGCCCAGCCTTCGCCGCAGCACGGGCAGGTGAACTCGGCCTCCCAACGCCTCCAGCGGCGCCGGGTGCCGTGGACGCGGACGGACCACACGCTCAGCGCCACCGACACGATGCCCGGGACCAACCGCTCCCGTTCAAGGGTGCGGACAGCGGCGTTCGCCGCCCCCGACAGTCCCGGGATGTCGCGGTAACGCACCCACGGCACTCCCCTCGCACGTCCACGCGGCCGAAGCGAAGCGGGTGTTCTACGCGGCACGGCCCCTTCGGACTTCCCTCATGAGCGGCGACCTCCCCCGGCCCGGGGCCGACCGGCCATCCGCCAGGACCCCGGATCTTCCGTTCGGTCGCCAACTCGACGCGGCCTCGGCAACGATACGACGCCGTCGCATCCTCACCAGGAGCCACCCGTGTCGTCCAGAACCGCAGACATCGACTTCACCTTCGCCCGCGAACTCACGGTCCGCACCACCGTCGAGGCCCTGGCCGCCACAGGATGGGCGCTGGAGGAGCCGCTCTGGTACATGGTGAACGACGACGACATGTACGACTGGAAGTCCGCCACCCGCGACCACACGCAGGATGTCCTGGCCCTCCTGGACGCACCGGAGCACGTGAACCATCACGCGGGCGTCTGCGTCTACCACGAGCAGGCGAGCACAGGCGGCCGGCTCCTGTTCTTCCCCGGCCGCCTGGCCTGTAGCTTCACCCCGTCCATCGACCGGCGGCGGCTGCCCGGCTCGGCCGGCTTCACCGACCTGAGCTGGTACATGCACACCCTTGTGCCGCCCCTCCTGACGGTCGGACTGGAGAGCTACGAAGCACGCGACATCGGCCACTGAAGCCCCTGCTCGACCCGCACTCGGCCCGCGCTCGGCCCGCGCAGGACCTTTCCCGGGGCCTCGGGGAGCGGGGAGGCGTCGAAATAATGCGTTGACGGCCCTGGAAGGCGCCTTGTTAACCTGACCGGGTCGTTCTGATTCGTTCTGGGCCTGTGTGCCCTGGAAAAGGGTGTTTGATGTCCCGGACCGCGCCGAGTGCGCCTCGCCGTACCGCGTAACCGTCCGCTTTCTTCCGCTGCCCGTTCCTCCGGGCCGCTGCCGGACGTGTTCTCCGGTGCTCCGAACCGCCTGTCCGCCGTTCTGCGGTGGCATCGGGCTGTCCTCCGACGAGGCCGCTCGGCCTGCTCTTGCTGTCTTGACCACTTCCCAGCAAGGAGCACCCGGGTGTCCCACCACACCACCACCCACAACAACATCCTCGGCCTCGGCACCTTCGCCTGTGCCTGGTGCGGTCTGACCGTGTCCGCGCACGCCCCCGACGGCGCGCCGCGCAACCACTGTCCGTCCTGTCTCCACTCCCGGCACGTCCTCGACCACGTCGAGGGCGGTCCGAGCGACTGCGAGGGCCGGATGTCCCCGATCGCCATCGCCGTCCTCCGCACCGGTGACTGGAGGGTGATCCACCGCTGCGTGCGCTGCGACGAGCTCACCTCCCACCCGATCTGCGCGGACGACAACCAGCTCATCCTGATGCGCATGGCGGTCCGTCCGCTGGCCCAGCCCCCCTTCCCGCTCGAAGCGTTCGGAACCCTCTGACCGCCCGAGAAGGGAAGGAGCACCACCGTGTCACGCACCAACAACCCCGGGCGGCGCCGCCGTCCGCAGCGGCACAAGGACGTCCTGCACGCCCGGGGCGGCCACCGGGCGGACGCCTTCCGGTGCGCGTCCTGCCGTCTCGACGTGTCCCTGGACGCGCCCGGCACCGCGCACCGCAACCACTGCCCCACCTGCCTGGCCAGTCTGCACGTCGACCGGAAGGTCCCCGGCGACCGCGCCGCGGACTGCCGGGGCCGGATGGAGGCGCTGGCGATGTCCGTCCGCGCCGACGGCGAGTGGATGATCATCCACCAGTGCGCCACGTGCGGCGAGCTCAGCGCCAACCGCATCGCCGGCGACGACAACCCCCTGGCCCTGGTCCGCCTCGCCCTCAGGCCCCTGGCCGACCCGAACGCCGCAGGCCGCGTCCTCCTCACCCTGTGACCCGGCACGGCGGCCACGAGCGGGGCGCGGCCACGGCCGCGCCCCGCGCCCCAGCCCCGACCACGACCACGACTTCACCCACGTCCGTTCCGTCGGGCTGGTGACCCGAGAGCCCTCCCCCGGCAGGCATCTGCGCCGGACGAAGCCTCAAGGGCCGGTGCGACGGTGGGCGGCAGACGGTGGTCGGCAGACGGTGGTCGGCAGAGGTCGCGCAGGGCGTACGAGATCATGGGCGCGGACCGATCGGGAAGACACGGGGGCAGGGGAATCATGGTGGCGTTCCACGCGTCCGCGCTGGACGGAGTGGCCCGGAATCCGGTGCTGCCGACGCCGTTGCTGCTGCGCCTGCTCGCCTTCGAGGGGGACGGTGACCGCCCGCCCCGTGACGTTCTTCAGCGAGCCGGACTCCCCGAGTCGGCCGTCGCGCTGATCCTGGCCCACCCGAACCCGGGGGCCCGGATCGATTTCGCCCTAAGTGCCAGGGCGGAGCCCGCACAGCGGGCCCGGCTCGCGGACGATCCTTCTCCCCGGGTGCGGGCGGCTCTCGCCTACGGACCCGAGGCGTACGATCCGCGCGCGAAGGGCGCGCCGCTCCCGGACGCCGTGTGCGCCCGCCTGCTCGACGACCCCGATCCTTCCGTACGCGCGGCCCTGCTGGAGTCGCCCCATCTGGCGCCGTCGTTCGTGGCGTCGATGGCCACGCATCACCGCGCGGCAGCGCGCCGGGAGGCGGTGCGTGCGTGGGAGGCCCTGTCGGCGGGCGAGCGGTCGGCACTGCTGGCCGACCCCGCTCCCGAGGTGCGGCGGGCCGCCGAGTTGCAGGAGTGCCGGCGGGACGCCCGCGTGACCGCCGCACTCCTCCGCGACCCGAAGTCCGCCGCCGAGGCGCTGCGTCGAGGGCTCCTCGACCGTGCCGGCGCCGAGCGGTGCGTCGCCGAGCGGACGCACCTGGCGGCCCTCGCCGAGAACCCGTCGCTCCCCGCCGACCTCGTGGAGCGGCTCGCCGTGGACCCCGACGAAGCCGTACGGCTCGCCGTCTCCCTTCGGCCCGAGCTGGACGAGACGCGGCGCATGGCCGTCGACTTCACGGCCGGGGAGCTCGACAGGGGCGCCGGCGTGCGGTGGGTGCGGGACGGGCTCGCCGACCCCGAGGTGCTGCGCCGGGCCGCGACCTCCGCCCACCCGCTGCTCCGGCGCGCCGCCGCCCGGAGCCCCCACCTGCCGCCCGACCTGCTGCGCCTGCTCGCACGCGTCGAGGACCCGGTGGTGGAGAACCTCCTGGGCATTCACCACCCCGACGCTCCGGAGGAGGTCCTGATGCGGGTGTTCGCGCGGCTGGGCGGGACGTTCTCCGCCTGGATGGCGGAGACGCACCCCCGGTTCCCCCGCGAGGGTCTCGCCGCCCGCTACGCGGACCACCCCGACGGGAACCACCGCCGGCTGGCCGTACGGGATCCGGCCGCCACGCCGGAGCTGATCGAACGGCTCAGCCACGACCCCGTCGTCCGGACGCGCCAGGCGGCGGCCCGCGACCCGCGCCTCCCGCTCCGCCGGCTCCGCGAGGTCCTCCTCGTCCCCGAACTGGCCTCCAGCGCGGGTGCCAACCCGGCGCTCCCCGAGGACGAGATGGCCGCCGTCCTGGACCGGGCCGGCGTTCCCGCCTGACCGCCGGGCGGAACCGGCTCGTCCGCTCCCTTCCCCGCGGCGGCCTGAACCCGGCGCGCCGGGGCCCTGCCGTGCCGTCAGCGGGGGGGGCCGCCTGCGCGGAAGAGAAGCGGAAGGGAAAAGGAAGCGCGGAGGGGCGGGGGCGTGGAAGGATCGCGGGCATGTCCCCCAGCGTTCCCCGCCTCCGGATCGGCTCGACCGAGATCATCGCCCTCGCCGACGCCGAGGGCCCGTTCTTCTCCCCGCGCGCCGAGGCCTTCCCCGGGGCCACGGCCGCCCAGTGGGCCGAGGCCGACCGCTTCGACCCGGGCTCGGTCGACGCCGAAGGGCGCTGGTGGCTCCAGTTCCGCGCGTACGCGATCCGCGGCGACAAGGGCCTCACCGTCGTGGACGCCGGGATCGGCCCGGCGGACAGCCCGGCCGCCTCATGGGCGCCCGTGCCCGGCACGCTCCCCGCGTCGCTCGCCGCCGCGGGCATCGACCCGGCCGACGTCGACACCGTGGTCCTGACCCATCTGCACACCGACCACGTCGGGTGGGCGGTCGTGACCGAGGCGGCCGAGCCGCCGGCGGGCGGCGCGGCGGACGGCGCCGCTTCGGCCGGAGCCCGCCGCCCCTACTTCCCGAACGCCGAGTACCTGCTCCAGCGGGCCGAGTTCGACGCCCTCGCCACGATCAACCCGCAGCTCCGCGAGACCCTCACCGACCCGCTCGCGGCCGCCGGCCGGCTCCGGCTCCTCGACGGGGACACCCCCCCTGCGCACCGGACGCGCGGTCGCCACCCCCGGCCACACCCCCGGACACCAGAGCGTGCTGGTCGCGGACGGGGACGAACTGGCGCTCGTCACCGGCGACCTCCTGGTGCACGCCCTCCAACTGCTCCACCCCGGACTCGCCTACGCGCACGAACTCGACCCCGAGGCGGCCGGGCGGTCGAGGAAGCGCATGCTCGACCGCGGTGCCGCCACCACGCTGCACCTGGCGACACCGCATCTGACGGAACCGTTCCTCCCGGTGTGACCCCCTCCCCCCTCCCCGGGCCGGAGAAGCGCGGAGGGGTCCGAGTGGGCGAGCGCGTTCGAGTGGTGCTTCAGGTGTTCGGCGGGTCGGTGGGAAATGTCGTAGGGCCTGATCGTTTCTGCATGATGGCCTGCCGCGCATGAACACCCACCGAAACGTCGTCCTGGCCGCCGCCATGACCGCGGCCATGGCCCTCGCGGCCCCGCTCGCCACGGCCGCACAGCCGCAGGCCGCACCGGAGCCCACCCCGGCGACCCCGGCGACCTCGACCACCCCCGCGACCCCCACGGCCCCCGTGGCCCCGGCGCCCCTGCGGACGTCCGCCGACGCCGTGCCCGGCGAGTACATCGTCACCCTCGACAAGGGCGTGGACGCGGCCGAGCTGGCGCGAAAGCTCGGCCTGAAGCCGAAGCACGTCTACACCTCCGTCCTCAACGGCTTCGCCGCGCCCCTCACGGGGCTCCAGCTGGAGGGCGTCCGCAAGAGCCTCGGCGTGAAGGCGGTCGAGGAGGACACCCGGGTGGCGTCCGCGCCCGCGCCGTCGACGGCGCCCAAGGCGCCGTCCTCCTCCTGGGGCCTGGACCGGGTCGACCAGCGGCAGCTGCCGCTGAACGACGACTTCACCGTCAACGGCAACGGCGCCGGGGTGACCGCGTACATCCTCGACACCGGAATCGACTACACGCACCCCGAGTTCGGCGGCCGCGCCTCGGCCGGGTTCGACGCGATGCCGGACGCCGGGGTCCAGCGGGGCCGGGACTGCAACGGCCACGGCACGCACGTCGCGGGTACGGTCGCCGGCGCCACGTACGGCGTCGCGCGCAAGGCGAACCTGGTCAGCGTCCGCGTCCTGGGGTGCGACGGCAAGGGCTCGTACGCCGGGATGATCGCGGGCATGGACTGGGTGGCGAAGAACGCCAGGCAGCCCGCCGTGCTCAACGGCTCCCTCGGCGGCCCGAGGTCCGAGGTCCTCAACAAGGCCGCCGACGCCGTCTCCGACGCGGGCGTCCTGCCGGTCATCGCCGCGGGCAACGAGGCGCAGGACGCCTGCAACGTCTCCCCCGCGTCCGCGGCCCGCGTGATCACGGTCGCCGCGAGCGACCGCTGGGACCGGGAGACCTCCTTCTCCAACTACGGCCCCTGCGTCTCCCTCTACGCCCCCGGCCAGGACATCGTCTCCGCGAGGCTGGGCGGCGGCAGCATCGCCGAGAACGGCACGTCCATGGCCGCGCCGCACGTCACGGGCCTCGCCGCCCTCTACAAGCAGGCCCACCCGAACGAGCTCCCGGAGGACGTCGCCTCCTTCCTCCTCGAAGAGTCCACCAAGGACGTCCTGACCTCCCTCAGCAAGGGCACCCCCAACCGCCTCCTCTTCACCGCCGGCCTCTGACCCCGGCTTCCGCACGGCTCACCGCGGGGAGGGCGTACGCGGTCGGCACTCGGGGGCGTACGCGGAGGTCGTACGTGGGGGCACCCCCCACGTACACCGGGGGGTGCCCCGTACGCCCTCACCGCCCGGGCCGCTCCCCGAGGGTGATGGCCTGTACGGGACAGGCGCGGGCCGCCTCGCGGACCAGCGTTCCGCTCCCGGCGCCCCCGCCTTCCCCGGCGCCCCCGCCGTCCTCGCGGCCGGGCAGGACGGTGCCGAGACCGTCGTCGTCCTGGGCGAAGACGTCGGGGGAGAGCAGGGCGCACTGCCCGGCTCCGATACAGACGTCCGTGTCGATGGAGATGCGCACCGGCCGGGTTCCCTTCTCCGGATGGCTGACTTCGTGCACCACGGGACGGCTCACCAGGTGACGGGGAGTTCGAGCATTCCCTGGATCGTGTCGCCGGGCTTGAACGGGATCTCCTCCGCCGGTGCCGCGAGGCGCAGCCCCGGCAGCCGGCGCAGCAGCGTCCCGAGGGCGATCTCCAGTTCCGTGCGGGCCAGGTTCTGCCCGAGGCACTGGTGGATGCCGAAGCCGAAGGCGACGTGGTGGCGGGCCGGGCGCCGCCAGTCGAGCGCGTCGGGGTCGGCGTAGACCGCTCCGTCGCGGTTGATGAGGGAGGTGGAGAAGACCACTCCGTCGCCCGCGCGGATGACCACGCCGTCGACCTCCACGTCCTCGCGGGCGACGCGCAGCATGCCGTCCGCGATCGACAGGAACCGCAGCAGCTCCTCCACCGCGGTGGGCAGCAGCCCGGGATCCGCCCGCAGTTCGGCGAGCCGCTCGGGGTGCCGCAGCAGGGTGTACGTCCCCAGGGAGATCATGTTCGCGGTGGTCTCGTGCCCGGCGACGAGGAGGATCGTCGCCAGCTCCACCAGCTCCTGCCGGTCGGGGCGGCCCTCCCGCGCCTGCCGCGCCACCAGGTCGTCCAGGACGCCCTCGCCCGGCTTCGCGCGCTTGCCGTCGATCAGCTCGCCGAGGTAGCCCTCCAGCCGGGCGAGCGCCTCCTCGGTGTCCTCGGCCGTCGGGCCGCGCAGCAGCCGCCGGGACTGCTCCTCGAAGAAGTCGTGGTCCTCGTACGGCACGCCCAGCAGGTCGCAGATGACGATCGACGGCACCGGCAGCGCGAAGGCGCTCACCAGCTCGGCCGGCGGCCCCGCGGCCTCCATGGCGTCGAGCAGCCGGTCGACGGTCTCCTGGATCCGCGGCCGCAGCCCGTCCGTGCGCTTCAGGGAGAAGCTCGGGATCAGCATCCTGCGCTGGGCGTTGTGCTCGGGGTCGTCCCATCCGAGCAGCGCGGCCCGCCGCCGGCCGCGCACGGCGGCGGCGCGTTCGGCGGGGATCGGGAAGTCGGGCCGGGTGGAATCGGTCGACAGCCGCTGGTCGGCGAGGAGCGCCCGGGCGGCTCGGTGCCCGGAGACCAGCCACACCTCCCGCCCGTCCCACAGGGTGACCCGGGACAGGGGGCGTTCCTCGCGCAGGGGGTCGTAGGCGGCCGGCGGGTGGTAGGGACAGGACCGGTTCTGGGGGAAGGCGACGGCTTCTTCGCTGACGGTCATCAGAGAACCTCGCAGACGGCGGGTCATCGGCTCCGGCGTTGGCACCGCTCCCCACTACATGCCTCAGGCATCTATCCGGTCTACACGAAGTTCGGCCAATCCACCGAAACGAGTGGATCCGCCCGCCGTGCCCCGCTCCGGCCACCGGGCCGGAGCGGGCCGGGGCGGGCCGGAGCGGGCCGGAGCGGGGCGGAGCGGGGCGGAGCAGGGCGGGGCGGGGGTTCGGGGTCAGGTCCGGGGGAAGGCCGGGCGGCCCGCCCACCAGTTGCCGGTGGCGTCGGGGTCGGGGCTGGTCCAGAACTCGATGACCGCTGTGGTGAACTCGGCGGGCGACAGCGTGCCGTCGCCGTCGGTGTCGAGGTGGGCGAACGCCTCGGCCGCGTTCTCGTCGGTGAGCTCCGGGAAGTGGCCGCGCTGGAAGGCGAGGAACTCGTCGGGGCTGATCCGGCCGTCCCGGTCGATGTCGGCGATCCGCAGGTAGGTCTCGGCGATCCCGCCGAGGGCGGCCCTGGCGGTCTCGGGATCCTGGGCCAGCGCGCGGGTCGAGGCGATGAACTGCTCCTTCGGGATCCCCTCGCCGCCGGCCGGGACGAACGGCAGGTGCACCTCCCGCCAGATCGCCAGGTAGGCGTCGACGATCCGTCCGGCCTCCGGGGAGTCCTCGGCGTGGCCGAGGGAGGACGCCACCCGGCGGCCCATCTCCACGTGGTCGTCCTCGGTCAGCACGCCGTTGCCGTTCGCGTCGAGCTGGTCGAAGCCCCGCGCGATCTTCGCGGTCAGAAAGTCCTGATGGTCCATCGTCACTCCTCGGGTGGCCGCCCGTCGCGGGCGTGGCGGGACAGCGCGCCCCGCCATGCGGGGCAACGAGCGACCGGCCCGCGGGGAACCGGTCCACGGGAGACCGGCTCGAAGGGGACGCCTCCCCTCCGCGCCCCCGACGCGACGGCGGACCGCACCGGACGACCGGCTCCGGGCGCCGTGGCGCACCGGACCGAACCGGACCGGACATCCGCTCCCGGCACCGCACCGGACCGCACCGGGTGACCGCACCGGCCCGCGCCGGCCGCGCCGGGGTCCGCCGGCTCGGCGAGGCGGTCGCGGCCGGTCTCCGAGGGGGCTCTGCCTGCGGAAACTCCGCCGCGGCACCGCCCGGGCCGCCCGTGTCCTGAAGGGCGCGCCCGTCCTTCACCGCGCGTCGGCGAGTGGTTGGAAAGGGCACACGGAATGGGTAGGGTGCCCGCCTGTGACTACACCGTTACCGTTACCGTGGCCCGGCCGTGCCCGGACCGCCGCCGAGTTCGTCACACTGCTGCGGACCGCGAAGAACCGGTCCGGTCTCTCCTACCGCATGCTGGAACGCGAGGCCCGGAAGGCCGGCGACCACCTGCCGGTGAGCACCCTGGCGAACGCGCTCGGCCGGAGGTCGCTGCCGAGACCGGAGGTGGTGGCGGCGCTCGTCCGGGCCTGCGGCGGTGACCCGGCGACGGTACGGGAATGGCTGGCGGCGCACGAGGCGCTGGCCCAACGGGAGGGCACCGTACGGACGGAGGCCGTCGACCGGCCCGCCCGGGAACCGGGGGCTCCTTCCTCCGCGGGCGGCGCCGGGGACGGGGGCGCGGGGGACCGCTGGCCGCTCGCGCCCTGCCTGCTCCCGGCCGACCTGTCGCTGTTCGTGGGGCGCCGGGGGGAGCTGGACGCCGCCTGCCGGATGCTGGACCGGCCGGGGCCCGGGCCGTCGGTCGTCCTGGTCACCGGCCCCGCCGGGGTCGGCAAGACCGCCCTCGCCGTACGCGCCGGCCACCTGCTGGCCTCCGCCTTCCCGGACGGGCAGCTCTACGCCGACCTCCAGGGGTTCGACGCGGAACCGGCCGAGCCGTTCACGGTCCTCGGGGCGTTCCTGCGGGCGCTCGGCGTGCGCGGCGGCGCCGTGCCCTCCGAGATGACCGACCGCGTCCACCTCTACCGCACCCTCCTGGCCCAGCGGCGGGCCCTGATCGTCCTGGACAACGCGGCCGACGCCCGGCAGGTGAGCGACCTCCTCCCGAACGGGGCGCGCTGCGCCGTCGTCGTCACCAGCCGCACCACCCTGGCCGACATGAGCGGCCACCGGCTGCCGCTCGGCGTCTTCGACGCCGCGACCGGGCTGACGCTGCTGCGCGAGATGCTGGGCACGGAGCGGACGGCCGAGGACACGGGCTCGGCGCGTTCCATCGTGGACACCTGCGGGGGGCTTCCCCTCGCGGTGTGGGTCGCCGGGGCGCGCCTCGCCGCACGGCCGCACTGGCCGCTGCGGAAGGTCGCCCGCGCGCTCGCCGACGAACAGCGCAGGCTCGACGAACTGGCCGTCGGCCACATCGCCGTGCGCGCCAGCCTCGGCCTGTCCTACCAGGGGATGGCGCCGGCCACCCAGCGCGCCCTGGGCCTGCTCACCCTGCTGCCGACGGCCGACTTCGGGGGGTGGGCCCTGGCCGCCCTGCTGGGGGTGGACCTGGCGGAGGCGGAGAAGGTGCTCGACGACCTGGTGGAGGTCCACCTCGTCGGGGTCTGCGCGGTCGGCGCCACCGGCATCCGCTACCAACTGCACGACCTCGTACGGGTGCTCGCGCGCGAGCGGGCCGGCGGCGAGCTGCGGCGGCAGGAGCGCGCCGAGGCCCTCACCCGGCTGCTCGGCGCCGCCCTCGACCTGGCCGACCGCGCCGCGGACACGCTCAGCGTCGACTTCCAGGGCGTCTCGCAGAGCGACCTGGTCTCCTGGCGGCTGTCTCCGGCGGACACGGAGCAGCTGCTCGCCGCCCCCCTCGCGTGGTTCACGGAGGAGCGGCGGTTCCTCATCCGGGTGGCGGACCAGGCGCTGGACCGCTCGGAGGTGGCGCCGGCGGCGGGGCTCGCGACCACGCTGACGACGCTCTTCCAGGTCGGCGGGCACTTCGACGACTGGGAACGGTTGCAGGAGCGGTCGCTGAAGGCCGCCACGCGGGCCGGCGACCGGCGCAGCGCCTCGCAGCTCCACCGCTGCCTGGGCGAACTCACCACCGTTCTCGACCGCTACCCGGAGGCGCTGGCCCACTTCGAGCAGGCCCTGCTGCTCGCCGAGGGCCTGGGGCCGTCGTACCGGGCGAGCGCGACCGCCGGACTCGCGTACGTCCACCGGCTCCTCGGGCAGTACGAGGCGGCCACGCGGCGTTTCGAGGAGGCCGCCGAGCTGGCCCGGGAGGCGGGGAACGTCAACTGCCTCGTCTACGCGACCAACGGCATCGGCGTCATCGCGCTCGAACACGGCCGGGTCGCGACGGCCATGGAGCGCTTCACGGAGGGGCTGCGCGCGAGCCGCGACGGCGGCTACCGCCCCGGTGAGGCCCAGGCCCTGCGGTGTCTGGGGCAGAGCCACCGCGCCCTCGGGGAGCACGCCCCCGCCGCCGAGTCCTTCCGGCTGGCCGCCGCGATCAGCACGGAGCTCGGCGACCGGCTCGGCGCCACGCACGCGACCTGCTGGCTCGGGGACGTCCTGGTCCGCCAGGGCTCCCCGCACGAGGGCCGCCGGCTGCTGGCCCGGAGCCTCTGGGCCTACCGCGAGTTCGGAAACCTGTGGGGCGAGGCGGCCACCCTGAACGCCCTGGCGGAGGCGCAGTTGGCCGCCGGCCGGCCGGAGCACGCCCGCCGGCGCGCCGAGGCCGCCGTCCGGCTGTGGCAGGACATCGGCGCCCGCACCTGGCTGGCCACCGGTCTGGAGACGCTGGCCGAGGCCCACGCCCTGGCCGGCGACCACGCGGCGGCGGCCCGGACCCGCGACGCGGCCACGGCGGCCCGGGCACTCCGCGCCGGCTCGGAGCCGTGACCCTTCCGCGCGGGGCGGTCGGCGGCGTCACGGTGCGCGGTGGCCCCCGGCCCCGGGGGCGGGGCGGATCCGGCCGACGACCACCGCGGCGAGCCGGTCGAACGGCACGGGCCCGGTGTGGCGGGAGTCGTAACTGGCCCCGCGGTTGTCGCCGAGGACGTACACGTGCCGGGCCGGCACGACGTCCGTCGAGGAAGGCGGTCCGGGCATCCGGTCGCCGGGAAGGGCGGCGACGCGTTTGATCATGGCGGTGGGCAGGGGGTCCCCGGGCGTGACGTCCTGACCGCCGGCGCCCTCCACCGGCCGCATCCGGATCGCGACGACCGCCCCTCTGCGCACGAGGCGCGCCGGTACCTTGAGCGCCAGCAGCCGGTCCCCGTCGCGGTAGGCGGGGAGCATGCTGGAGCCGGTGACGTCGAGCAGGGCGCAGCGCCGTCGGAGCAGGAGCGCCGCCGCGCCCCCCAGGGCCGCCAGCCCGGCGGCGCCTCCCACCGCCACGTCCACGGAGCGCCTCCGCGCGGGCCGCCTCACGGGCGCGGGCCGGGCAGGGAGAGGGGGTGGGCCGCGTACGCCTCCTCGCCGGCGGAGCCGTCCGCGGGAGCGTCCGCCGACACGCCTGCCGGCACGTCAGCCGGTTCTCCCACCGACACGTCCGCCGATACGGTCGACGCGTCCGCCGGTTCGTCCGTCGGCTCGCGGTAGCCGCGGGACTGCAGCGTGAAGAGGCGGTGGTAGGTCCCTCCGGCGGCCATCAGGGCGGCGTGGTCGCCCAGTTCGGCGATCCGCCCGTCCTGGAGGACCGCGATGGTGTCGGCGTCCTTGACCGCGCCGAGCCGGTGCGAGATCAGGACGCCGGTGCGGCCGGAGCGGCGGGCCCGCAGCCGGGTGTGGATCTCGTGCTCGGCGGCCGGGTCCAGGCCGGAGCTCGGTTCGTCCAGGATCAGCAGGTCCGCGTCGGCGCGCAGGAACGAGCGGGCGAGGCCCATCCGCTGCCACTGCCCTCCGGACAGCTGCACGCCGGAGGCGTGGTCGTCCTCGCTCCAGAAGGTGCGGCTGAGGAGGGTGGCGTACCCGTGGGGCAGCCGCGCGACGTCCTCGTGCACGCCCGCCAGCCGGGCCGCCTCCTCGCACCGGCCGGGCGCGCCGAGGGCGGTCAGGTCGCCGACGGCGATGTTCTCCCGGGCCGTGAGCTCGTAGCGCATCGGGTCCTGGAAGGTGGCGGCGACGCGTCGCCGCAGCTCCGCCGGGTCCATGTCGCGCAGGTCGACGCCGTCCCAGAGGATGCGCCCGCGGGTGGGGTCGTAGAACCGGCACATCAGCTTGACCAGGGTCGACTTCCCCGAGCCGTTGACCCCCACGAGTGCCAGTGCCTTCCCGGCCTCGACGCGCAGGTCGACGCCGCGCAGCACCCAGGGCGCGTCCTCGTCGTAGCGGAACCACACGTCCCGCAGTTCGACGGCGTCCCGCAGGGGCGGGACCGCGACGGCCCGCCGGGGGGCGGGGAGGTCGGGGCCGAGCCCCACCACGGCGACGTAGTGGTCGAACATCATCAGGGAGTGGTGCACCTGCCCGGTCTCGGCGGCCAGTCCCGCGATGCCGCTCTGCACGGCGGGGACGGCGGCCAGCACCAGGGAGACGCCGCCGACCGTCATGGTGCCCCGCGCGGCGGCCCCGACCGCCCACAGCAGGGCGGCTCCGGCCAGGACGGAGGCGGCCACCTGGAGGGAGGTCTGCACGCGCAGTTCCCTGCGGTCCATCCGCTCCCGCAGTCCGTCCGCCGTGCGCCGCTCGGCCAGCAGGCGTTCCCGGAAGAACCGGCCGGCGGCGTAGAGCCGGATCTCCTTGGCGGCCTCCACGCTCGACAGGAGCGTCGCGTAGAAGAGTTCCCGGCGCTCGGTCGGGCTGATCTCCCAGAAGGTGGCGGCACGCCGGCGGCTGAGCGTGATCTCCGCCCGGAGCACGGGGACGCCGGAGAGCGCCACGACGACGGCGAGCAGGGGGTGCAGGACCGCGAGGGAGCCGACGAACCCGACGAGGAGGACGCAGCCGCGGACGACGCCCGCCACCGCCTGCACCACCTGGAAGGGGGCGAGCCCGCCGGCGTGCTGCGCCATCCTGAGCCGGTCCAGGAACTCCGGGTCCTCGAAGCGGCCCAGCCCCACGAAGCCGTCGACGGTGGTGTGCAGCCTCTCCTGGACGAGGAGGCTGGTCGCCCGGGTCATCCTGGCCTGGAGGTAGCCGGTGAGCTGGGGGGCGCCGGCCGTCACCGTGCCGGCGGCGGCCAGCGCGACGGCGGGGCCGAGGGCCACGTCCGCGCCGCCGCCCGCCGCGAGCCCGTCCAGGATGTCCTTGACCAGCCAGGTGACCACCACGGGCGCCGCGGCGGACACCACGGTCACCGCCAGGAATCCGGCCATCGCGACGGGGGTGGCCCGCAGGCCGAGGCCGAGGGCCGCCGCCACGGCGCGGTGGAGCGGCACCGCGCGGGGCGGTGCGGTGGCGCCCGGGGCTGGGCTCACGGCCGCCCCGCCGGAACGGCGGCGAGGACCCGGTCCCCGACCGCGGCCACGGCGGGCGGCTGCCCGTCCGCCGCCGAGACGGCGAACTGGGAGGGGAAGGCGGTGACGTCGAACGCGCTCACGCAGGGCCCCTCCGGCGTCTCCCGTACGACCCGCGCCACGGAGGAGAGCCGCTCGGCCATCGCCCGGGCCTCGTCCTCGTACGGCTGTTCGTCGCTCCCGGTCACCACGACGGCGATCACCTGGCGCCGCCCCTGGAGCGCGCCGGCCCGCTCGACGAAGCGGGGCAGCTTGTCCCGGCACGGCTCGCAGCCCGTGGTGAAGAACGCCACCACGGCGCCGTCGGTGAGGTCGCGTTCCGTCAGCGGCACGCCCTCGACGCACCGGGTGCTGAAGGGTGCCACGGTCGCGCCCACGGGGAGGCCGCCCTCCTCGGTGAGGGCGGGGGCGGCGGAGGACCGGTCCCGGAGCCGGCGGAGGACCGCGAGCGTCAGCAGGAGGTCCAGCGCGCAGAGCGCGCCGACGACCACCAGCGCTATGGCCAGGTAGACCATGGTTGGCCTCTTCTCGGTAGGGGATCAGACGCGCGTGCGGGTCGGGGCGGCGGGTGCGGGACGCAGCAGCGTCACCAGTTCGTCCCCGACCACCAGGACGAGGGCGGCCGTCGCCCCGCACAGCCAGGCGGCGAACCGGGCCTGCCAGGAGGGGTGCCCGCCCTCCCACACGCCGGGGGCGGCCGCCGCCGCGAGCGCGAGGAGCACGGCGTTGCGGACGAGTTGGGGCGGGCCGACGGGGCCGGCCGAGGTGCCGAAGCAGCGGCAGGCCACCCGTTTCCCGGCGCGCAGGGCGCGGGCGACGGCGTAGGTGAACGAGGCCAGCAGGCCGGTCGCCGTCAGCAGGCCGGTCAGCGCGGGGAGCCGGCCTCCGTACGTCGCGGGCCAGGCCAGGAGCAGGGCGCCGGCCGCCTCCGCGAGGACGACGCCCGCCGCGAGGACGGGGGCCCGGGCGGCGGACACCCGGCCCAGCGTCTCCACGGAGGACGCGAAGGAGCGGAACGACTCCGCGTTCCCGGTCTTTCCGAGGACGGCCGCCGCGAAGACCAGGACGAGCGCGGCCCGGCTCGCGGCCGAAACGAATTCCACTGGGTCTCCCGGGGAGAGAGCGGGGGCCCGGCCCCGAAGGGGGGCCGGGCCGGGGTCGGTTCAGCAGCCGCAGCTCATGAACTCGCGCCTGTTGAGGTCACAGGACCAGACGCGCTGCGTGTAGTTGCCGAAGCTGCCGCACCGGCTGTTGATGCACCGGTAGATCCAGTAGCCGGTGCACGCGCTCGCCGTCTCCTGCGGCACCAGGCGCTCCAGCATGCGGTCGGCCAGTCCACGCACGGTCTTCATGGGGTGTCCCTTCCGTCGGTTCTTCCGGTCGGTCGGTCAGGTGCCCCCGCCCGCTCGGCCGGGGCGGTACAGAGTCTTCGCCGGGCCCCGGCCGGCGACAACGGCCGGAAGGTGTTCGGGACTGTTCGGGACGGTGTGCGAGAAGGGCGCGCCGGACGTGACGGAACGTCAGGTCACGTGTCACGGGCGGCGGGAGCCGTCGTCCGGGCGCGTCGGCGGCGGCCCGTGCACGCGGTGGGACGGGTGGGCGTCGGTTCGCGGCGCCGCCGCCCGGGGGGCCGGGGCCGTGCCGGTCGGGCGCGGCCCCGGTGCGCCGGGGGCCGGGTCAGCGCTTGAGCCGGCTCAGGTACGCCGCGAACTTCTCCAGGCCGTCGATGTTGCGCGGGCCGCTGATGCCCTCGTTGTAGTCGAGGACGAAGAAGTTGTTCTTCTTGACGGCGGGCAGCCCCTTCGTGTGGGGGGACGTCCTCAGGAAGTCGATCTTCTTCTGGGCGGGCAGGTCGCCGTAGTCGAGGATCATGATGACCTCGGGCTCGGCCTCGGCGACGGCTTCCCAGTTCACCTGCGTCCACCGCTGGTCGAGGCCGTCGAAGACGTTCCTGCCGCCGGCGGTCCCGATGATGTCGTGGGGCGGGACCTGGTTGCCCGCGGTGAAGGGCTGGTCGGTGCCCGAGTCGTAGAGGAAGACCGGGACCGGGTCGCCCTGGGGCGCCTTCGCCCTGACGGCCTCCACCCGCTTCTTCAGCCCGCCGACGACCTCGTCCGCCTTCTTCTCGACCCGGAAGATCTTGCCCAGCCGTTCGAGGTCGGTGTAGAGCGCTTCGAACGGCGTGTGCTTCTCGGGGTACTCGGGGTAGTTGAAGCAGCTCTCGCTGTGCATGAAGCTCTGGATGCCGAGCTTGTCCAGGATCTCCGGGGTGATGCCCCGCTCGTCCTTGAACCCCGACTTCCAGCCGGCCAGGACGAAGTCGGACTTGGCCTCGACCACGACCTCCTTGTTGAGGAGGTCGTCGCTGAGCATCTTCACCTTGGCGTAGTCGCCCGCCCAGGGGGACTCCGTCACCGGCGGGTTCGCCGGCGGCATCACGTAGCCGTACACGTGGTCGACCAGCCCGAGGCTGAACAGCTTGTCGGCGCTTCCGCCCTCGTACGCCACGGCACGCCGGGGGACGGTGTAGGCGACCGGTTCGCCGCACCTCTTGACGGTGACCTTCTCGGTCGCCTTGGCGTCCGTCTCCACTTCGGCGCCGCAGGCGGTGAGCAGCAGCGTGGCCGCGAGCGCGGAGCCGAGGGCGGTGCGCTGCCGCACCGGGCGGGGGGATCGGGTCATGGACATGCGTGTGGTGCCTTTCACAGGGAGGGGTCGAGCGAGTACAGGAGCTGGGGATCACCCGTCAGCGGGTGGGGGACGACGCTGGCCCGGACGCCGAAGACGTCGTGGACGAGCTCGGGGGTGAGCACGTCCTCGGGCGTGCCGGCGGCGACGAGGCGGCCGTCGCGGAGGACGCCGATGCGGTCGCAGGCGGCCGCGGCGAGGTTGAGGTCGTGCAGCACGACCAGGACGGTCAGTCCCGAGCCGCGCAGGAGCGAGAGCAGTTCGACCTGGTGGCGTACGTCGAGGTGGTTGGTCGGCTCGTCGAGGACCAGGACCGTCGGCTCCTGGACGAGCGCCCGGGCCAGCAGGACGCGCTGGCGCTCCCCGCCCGAGAGCGTGAGGACGCCGCGCCGGGCGAGGTGGCGGATGTCGAGCCGGTCCATCGCCCGTTCGCACAGCTCCCGTTCCCGGGGGCTGAGCGCCTGGTTGCCCCGGAGGTGCGGGGTGCGTCCGAGCGCGACGACCTCCTCGACCGTGAAGTCGAGGTCGACGGCGCCGTCCTGGGTCATGGCCGCGATGACCTGTGCGGAGCGGCGCACGGTCAGGCGGGAGAGGTCCTCCTCGCCCACCCGGACGGTGCCGGCGCTGGGGCGCAGCGCGCGGTACACGCACCGGAGGGCGGTGGACTTGCCGCTTCCGTTCGGGCCGACCAGGCCCACGACCTGGCCGGATTCCACGCGCAGGGACAGGTCGCGCACCAGGCTCCTGCCGTCGGTGACCACCGAGAGTCCGTCGAGTGCGAGTTCCATCTCAACGGCCTCCGAACATGTAGCCCTTGCGGCGCATCAGCGTGACGAACACCGGCACTCCGACGAGGGCGGTGATGACGCCCAGGGGCAGCTCGCGCGGTGCCACCAGCGTCCGGGACACCAGGTCGACCCAGACCATGAAGATCGCTCCGGCCAGGGGCGCGACGGCCAGCACGCGCGCGTGCGTGGCGCCGACGACCATGCGCACCACGTGCGGCATGACCAGGCCGACGAACGCGATGGCGCCGCTGACGGCGACCATCACTCCGGTCACGAGCGAGACCAGGACGAGCAGGGCCTTGCGGTGCCGGTCGGGGCCGACGCCCAGGCTCGCGGCCGTCTCGTCCCCGAGGGCCAGCACGTCCAGCGCCCGGCCGTACCGGTACAGCACGACGAGGCCGAGCAGGACGACCACGGTCACGACCGGGAGCGCGCCCCAGTTCGCGGCGCCGAAGCTGCCCATGGTCCAGTACAGGACCATGCTGGTCGCCTCGCTGTCCGGCGCGAAGTAGATCATCAGGCTCATCACCGCCTGGAGCCCGAGCGACAGGGCGACGCCCGTGAGGACGAGGCGCAGCGGCGAGAGCGAACCCCGGCCGGCGGAGGCCGCGTAGACGAGGAGCGACGCGATCAGGGCCCCGATGAAGGCGCCGGCCGACACGGCGTGGATGCCCAGGGCCGCCAGTCCTCCGGTGACCGTGACGGCGACGGCCCCGGCGGAGGCGCCCGAGGAGACGCCCAGGACGAAGGGGTCGGCGAGCGCGTTGCGCACCAGGGCCTGGATGGCGACGCCGATCGCGCTCAGCCCGGCGCCCACGAGCGCCGCGAGCAGCACCCGGGGGGTCCGGATCTCCCAGATGATCTGATAGGTGGTCACCTCGTCCGGGGCGATGCGGCCGCCGCTGACGGCCGCCCACAGGTACCGGGCGGTCTCCCCCGGGGTGACCACGGCGGCGCCCAGGCCGATGGCCACCACGATCGAGACGAGGAGGACGGCGAGCAGGACGGAGCAGGCGAGCACCAGGCCCCTGCGGGAAGCGAGCCGGCTCCTCACCCCCCGCGCGGGTTCGGGGGGCGACTCGCCGGCCGGAGCGTCGGCGGCGCTGCTCGCCGACGGCGCGGTGATCGCTGGCGGTGACATAGGGATCGGCCTTCCAGATCGAACGGAACGTGCTGCGGGGGCGGGTGGTGTCCGCCCGTGGGGGACCCGCTCGGGACGGGTCACGGAACGCGGGCCCCCGGGGGTCGACCGGGCCGCGGGCGGCGGTCGTCAGGGGCGGGCGCCCCGGGGGCGGCGCGGCGGGGCGACGCGGGGGACGGCCCCCGTGCCCACGAGCACGGAGGCGTCGATCACGTCGCGGCCCCCGGCGCGCAGACGGTCCGAGAACCGCCGGCGGACGCGCTTCGCCGCGGCGGCGGGCAGGCCGTCGAGCAGGCCCCCGGAGACGAGGTCCGCGAGGGGCCACAGGAGGTCGGGGTCGCGGGGCACGACGAGCGGGACGTGCCGCACGTCGACGAAGGACAGCGGGCGGGCGGCGAGCCAGTGCCGTAACGCCCGGGGCGTGCCGAGGGGGTGGAGCCGATCGCCCGGCCGGAGGACGTCGGCGGCGCCCGGCCGTTCCGGCGCGAGGGCCCGCCGCGCCGCCTCGGCCAGCGGGACGAGCGCGTCCCGGGTCCAGACGGTCACGGCCATCCGCCCGCCGGGCCGGAGCAGCCCCGGCAGCCGCTCCGTTCCGGCCGGGACGCCGGAGCACGGGGGGACGCCGAACCCGCACAGGACGGTGTCGTAGCCACCGGGGGGCGCCGGCCGGTCGAGGACGTCGGCGGGCGGGAAGCGCACGGAGGAGAGGCCCCGGAGGGCGGCCCGCGCGCGGCCCCGCTCACGCGAGGACTCCGCCGTGTCCACCGCGTCGACGCCGCCGAGCGGGCCGACCCGCTCCGCGGCGGGGATCGCGAACGCGCCCGCGTCACGCCCCACGTGGAGGACGCGCGCACCGGGGCGCAGCCGCGCGGCGTCGGCGGCGGCCTCGCCGATCGGCGCCCACAAGGCGCTGAACAGCCGGTCGGGATCCTCCTCGTCTCCCGCCGGTCCGGCGGCCACGTCGTGCGGTTCCATTCGGGCTCCCCCCGGGTGACAGCGGAATGACAGCGGGAGCGTATATGAAAACGATAATCACTACTACCCCCCACCCACACTGCCGCCTCCATGGCCACGAGGGCCGGGACGCCGGGCGGAACGGGGCGCCGGGAGCGGGGCGGTGCGGAAGCGCGCGCCTCTGAGGGGCCATCAACTGATGTTGACAATCATTTTCATCATGCTTCATGCTGCTCGGGCCCCGCACCCCCGCCGCGACCGCCACCCGTTCCCCGGCCCCCGGCTTCCCCTTCCACCCCACCCACGGAGGACCCATGACCGACCGGACCGCCGGCGGCACCGCCGCGTCCCAGGACGACGTGCGCGCGCTGCTGGACTCCCTGCCCGACACCCTGCCCCGGGACGAGATCCTGGCCATCAACAGCGGCTCGAAGTCCGACATCCACACCGAGCGGACGTACGCGTACAACGGCTGGACCTTCACCCTGCCGCCGGGGGTCTTCAAGCCGGGCGACACCAGCCGCATCGTCCACGACCGCCTCCTGGACGGCACGATCCCGGTCAAGGGCCGCTCCTACGCGGCGATGGGCGTCGGCCTCGGCGTCGAGGCCGTGATCGCCGGCGGCCTCGGGGCGCGCGAGATCTACGCGGTCGACGTCCACCCGGACAGCGTGGCCACCGCCGCCGCCCACTACGAGCGCCTCGTCGGGGACCGGACCGGCACCGTCTTCCGGCCGCTGGTCTCCAACCTCTTCGAGGAGTTCCCGGACTCCGCGCGGCTCGACGTCATCACCTTCAACCCGCCCGCCGTCAGCGCGCGGACGAGCGACGACCCGACCGTGGTCCGGAACGTGTGCGTGGGCGCCGAGATCGTCCTCCGCTTCTTCGACCAGATCGTCACCCGGGACCTGCTCGCCCCGGACGGCGAGATCCACCTGATCGTCTCCAACACCGCCGAGCTGAAGCGCATCGTCGGCCACGGCGTCGACGCGGGGTTCCGCCCCGTCGTGCTGCACCGCCAGACCTGGGAGGGCGACAACTGCCAGGCGTACCTGTTCAAGCTCGTACGGCACGACGCCGCCTGACCGGAAGGACGACATGCACGAGCACATAGCCGAGGCCGTCAAGGAACCGGACGTCGTCGCCGTCCCGCCCGGCGCGATCTGTCTCCGCTTCGAGACCATGAAGCTCTACTCGGCCCTGGGCGCGGTCCGGCACCTGCTGGAGACCGGACAGGTCGAGCCCGGCGACACCCTCGTCGACAGTTCCAGCGGCATCTACGCCCACGCCCTCGCCCTGGCCTGCCACCGCTACGGCCTCCACTGCCACATCGTCGGCTCCACCACCGTCGACCGCACGCTCCGCGTCCAGCTGGAGATCCTCGGCGCCACCCTCGAACAGGTCCGCCCCTCCAAGAACCTCCGCCTCGACCAGAACCTCCGCGTCCAGCGGATCGGCGAACTGCTCCGGGAGAACCCGCACTACCACTGGATGCGGCAGTACCACGACGCCATCCACTACCTCGGCTACCGCGACATCGCCGACCTCGTCCGCAAGGAGGTCCCGGAAGGCCCCCTGTCGCTCGTCGGCGGCGTCGGCACCGGCGCGTCCACCGGCGCCGTCGCCACCTACCTGCGCGAGGCCGGCCGCGACGTGACCCTCGTCGGCGTCCAGCCGTTCGGCAGCGTCACCTTCGGCGCCGAGCACGTCTCCGACCCGGACATGATCATCGCCGGGATCGGCAGCTCCATCCCCTTCCAGAACGTCCGGCACGACCTGTACGACCGCGTCCACTGGGTCAACTTCGACTACGCCATGTCCGGCGCCGTCGAACTCCTCCGGGCCAGCGGCATCTTCGCCGGCCTCTCCGCGGGCGCCGCGTACCTGGCGACGCTCTGGGAGCGGGAGCGGGACGCCGACCGCACCTACGTCTTCCTCGCCGCCGACACGGGGCACCGCTACGTCGACAGCGCCTACGCCCACCACGCCGCGGCACGGGGACTCGGCGCCATGCGGCCCCACGAGGTGACGGCGCGGGACGAACTCAGGCACCCGTGGTCCGCCATGGACTGGCCCCCGGCCGACCGCGACCTGCCGCGTGGCGCGCCCGTCCTCGTGGCCGATTCGGCCCGGCGTCCGTGACGAGGGGACGGGACCGGCGCTCGCCGCCGCGCCGCCCGGACCGTCGCCTCCCCGCCCCTCCCCCCAGGCGGCCCCTCGCGCGCCGCCCCCCGCCGTACCCATCCGAAACGCGCCGCCCCCGCCCTACCCATCCGAAAGAGGAACACGACCATGACTCCCGCACCGCCGCGGTCCGTAGCGGAACTCCAGCAGGCCGTCCTGGACGGGGCCTTCGGGCCCCTCCCCAGCGAGTGGGCCGTCACCAGCGCCTTCTGGGCGCACCACACCACCCGCCTGGCCGGCAGCCGGGTCACCTACCGCAACCAGTACGTGCTGCTGCGCTCCGGGGACTCCTTCGGCGCCTGCTCCTTCGAACCCGGCGACATCGCCCCGGACTTCTGCGCCGACGCCTCCGGGCACACCCTGGACGCCCTGATACGGCACGACTCCGCGCCGGTGCGCGTCGCCGCGCTCGACGCCTACCTCGGCCGCGTGCGCCCGCACCGCGACGCGAAGGACGCCGAGGCCGTCACCCTGCCGACCGGCACCCCGGAGGTACGGGCCGAGGCGAGGGACGCGGCCGTCGCCGGGCTCCTCGACATCGCGCCCGGGGCCGAGGTCGCGCTGATCGGCGTCGTCAACCCGCTGGTCGCCGCGATACGGGAGCGGGGCGGCGTCCCCCTCCCCTGCGACTTCAACCTGCGCACGACCCACTGGGGCGACCCCGTCACCGACGACATGGACCAGGTGCTGGCCGAGGCCGACGCGGTCGTCGCCACCGGCATGACCCTCGTCAACGGCAGCTTCGACCGGATCCTCGCCCACTGCCGCGAGCGGGACCTCCCGCTGGTGGTGTACGCCCAGACCGGCAGCGCCGTCGCGCGCGCCTTCCTGGGCGCCGGCGTGACCGCGCTGTCCGCCGAGCCCTTCCCCTTCTCCCAGTTCAGCGCCGACGCCACCACGCTGTACCGGTACCGGGCGGAGCGGGCATGAGCGGCGAGACGAAGTCCCCGGAGGCGGCCGGGCGGAGCGGCGGAACGCGGCCGGGACGGGCGAGCGGCACGGACGCCGACACCGCGTCCGGCACCGCCGCCGTCCCCGGCGACCTGGCGATGACCCGCGTCCTGTGGCCGTTCATGCTGGCCTCCGCCGTCGGCCTGGTGCCCTTCACCGTCTACAGCACCTTCCTCGTCCCCATGGCCGAGGTCTCCGGCGGCGGCGTCGCCGCCCTGGGCCAGCTGCGCGGCCTCGGCGGCCTGGCCGCCCTCGCGGTGGGCACCGCGCTGGCGCCGCTGATCGACCGCGTGCGCCGGGAGTGGGCCGCCGCGGGCGGCCTCGCGGTCCTCGCGGTCTCGGCGGCGCTCGGCACCAGCGGCGAGTTCCTGCTCCTCGCCGCGTTCTGCCTGCTGGTCGGCGCCGGCACGGCCGTGCTCAACCCCGCTCTGACCGCGGCCGCGGCCGACCGGTTCGACCACGACGCCGCGGCGGGCCGCGCCGCCACCCTCGTCACCGCCACCCAGTCGCTGACCGCGCTCCTCGCCGCGCCGCTCGTGGCCCTGCCCGCCCTGGTATGGGGCTGGCGGGGCGACCTGTGGGCCATCGCCGCGATCTGCGCCGCCCTCGCCCTGTACTTCCTCCTGCGCGGCCGCCGGGGGACCGGGGCGGAGGCCGCCGGGGCGACGGAGCGGCCCGGCTACCTGGAGTCCTTCCGGCTCCTCGGCGCCCTGCCGGGCGTGGTGCCGCTCATCCTCGTCGCCCTGCTGCGCACGGCCGCGTTCATGGGCTACCTCGCCTACCTCGCCGCCTTCTACGACGAGCGGTTCGGGCTCGCCCCCGAGCCGTTCGCGCTCGTGTGGACGCTCAGCGGCACCGCCTTCTTCCTCGGCAACCTGCTCGCCGGACGGCTGCTGAGCTCCGACCGGGCGACGGTCCCGGCGGAACGCCTGATGACGTACGGGCTGGTCGTGGCGCTGGCCGCGCTCGCCGGCGTCTTCTTCACCCACTCCCTGTGGCTGGCCCTGCCCCTCACGGCCCTGGTCGGCGCCGGTCACGCGACGGTCGCGGCCTGCGTCACCACCTCGCTGGTGCGGCGCTGCGGCTCCCTGCGCGGCACGGCGCTGAGCGTCAACGCCGCCGGGATGAGCTTCGGCGTCTTCCTCGGCGCCGGACTGGGCGGTGTGGGCCTGGCCCTCGGCGGCTTCGCCGGCACGGCGGCGGCCCTCGGCGGACTGACCCTCGTGGCCCTCGTCCTCGCCCGCGTCGCGGCCCGCTCCCCGGCTCCCGCCGGGGACTGAGCGGAAGCCCGCCGCGTGCCGGGGCCCGGCGCGCGGCGGGCCCCGCCCCATCGGAACGGCTTTCGGCAGGGGGTCGGCCATGACCGTCACACCAGCGGGGGCGAACCGGCGCGCGTCCCGCCGGCGCGCCGCCGTGGAGCAGGCGCTGTCCGAGCACGCGGGGTTCGTCTCGGCCCAGGAACTCCACGGGACGATGGGCGGGTCGGGCGTCCGCGTCGGTCTCACCACCGTGTACCGCGCGCTCCGGGACCTGGAGCGGTCCGGTGCCGCCGACGTCGTCCGCGACGAGGCCGGCGAGCGGCTCTACCGGTACCGCCGCCCCGAGACCGGCCACCGCCACTACCTCCTGTGCCGGCGCTGCCGCCGCCACGTGCCGCTCGACACGGACGCCGTCGAGGAATGGGTGGCCGCCGCCGTACGGTCGTCGGGCTTCGCGGAGGTCGAACACACCCTGGAGCTCACCGGGATCTGCGCCGGCTGCCGCGCGGCGGGGACGCGGCCCGGCGGGGACGCTCCCCCATGACCCCCGGGGGAGTGTGCCGCGTGTCACATCGGCGGGTGTCACGTCCGGTGGGCCGGCGGTGTCCCGGAGGCATGACCGAACAGAGCGCCCCCCAGCACCGACCCGACGTCCACCGACGGCCGCCCCGGAACGGCGGTCGGGGAACCGACGCGCCGACCGCGCCGACCGGCGGCCGCCCGCACGCGACCGGCCGGGGGCCGGTCCCCGCCGCACGGTCCGGGAGGAGCCGGATCCGTCACTGGGCCTTCTGGTCCGCCACCGTCGTCGTCCTCGGCGAGCTGCTCGCCGGAGCGGCGTGGAACCTCCTGACGATCGACTGGGTCGAGGCCCAGATGGACCACCTCGGCTACCCGCGCTACTTCGCCCACGTCCTGGGCGTGTGCCACGTCGGCGCGGCCGTCGCCCTCGCCGTGCCGGGGTTCCGGCTGGTCAAGGAATGGGCCTACGCGGGCGTCTTCCTCATGTGGTCGGGTGCCGTGGTCTCCCATCTGGCGCGGGGCGACGGTCCGGTGTCGTGGGGACCGCCCCTGATGTTCCTGGCCTTCGCCGTCGCGTCGTGGGCCCTGCGGCCGGCCGGCCGCCGGCTCCCGGAGACACGGCTCCGCCCGGACCGCTCCGACGACGCGGGCCGGGACGGGACGGACCGGCCGGAGGCCCGCCCCCGCGAGTGGGCCGGGTCGATCGGGCTCCTCGCCGTCCTGGCCGCCGTCTCGCTCGCCACGCTGCCCGTCGCGGAGGACGTCACGCGGGAGTGGCCGGCCGAGCGCGGCTGGGTCGGCGGAGAGCGGCCGTGACCCCCGCGCGCCGGCCCTCCGCGCGGGGGGGCACCCGGTACGGGATCCCGGGCGCGGGTCGATCGGGGTGAGGACCCCCAGGCGGTCCTCGACCGCCTGGGCCGCGTCCAGGCACAGGTCCTCGCGGAACGCGCGGCCGACGATCTGCACCCCCGTGGGGAGGCCGTCGGTCACGCCGGTCGGCACGGCCACGCCGGGTACGTCCTCATCGGCCACCTCACCCCGCGGGAGGCGTACGACGTCCTCGACGCCCACCTGGCCGGCCTGTGGGACCGGACCGCCGCGTGAGGGCGGTGCCGGCCGGGGTCCCGGCGGGGTTCAGCGGTTGAGGTCGAAGACCGGGACGTCCAGCCCCTCGTACGCCTTCGGCGCCACCGTCGCGATCAGCGCGTCCGCGCCCCACTCCGGCAGGTTCCGCACCGCGTGGACGGCCGCCCCGACGCCCGCCGGGACGCCCTCGCGGCGCAGCCGGGCGACCGTGAGCACGCCGGCGTAGTCCAGGTCGAGGGTGTGGATCACTTCGAGCTGGCCGACGTGCTCGGCCATCCCCCCGTACTCCGCGTCCGCCTCCAGGACGGACAGGACCGGCACCCAGAGGCGCGTCTCGGGCTCGAAGTGGGCCCGGTGGACCAGCGCCGACACCTGCCGGTTCCCGGAGAGGGCGAGGAGGGACGGGGCGTCCAGGACCAGATGGTGAACGATCACGCCGCCGCGTCCTTCGGCCGGGCGCCGAACGCGTCCCGGAGGCGGGCTCCCATCGCCTCGCTCTCCTCGTCGCTCACCACCGTGCCGAAGTGCTCCGCCAGGTAGGACCGGGTCCGCTCCGCACGCTCACGGCGCTCCTCCGCCGTCAGCGTCGACTCCGCGAACTCCTGCACCAGGGAACGGATCGACACCCCCCGCGACTCCGCAATCACCGCCAGCCGGTCCCGGACCTCGGCCGGCACCCGAATCATCGCATCAGACATGGCGGAAGTATACGCGGGCGTATACGGGTGCGGGGGCGAGCGCGCGGACGCTTCGGAACGCACCCGGAGCACTCCCCCGCGAAGCCGCCGCCCGCTAGCGTACCGACGAGTAGGAAGCGGGCGGCGGTCCCTCGCGGCCCGAGCGCCACGAAGCGGCACGAAGAGGCACGACGCGGCACGAGGGGAGCGGGCATGGAGCGGGTGCGGAGCCTGGAGGAGAGCACGGTGGTCGACGCGCCGCCGGCGGTCGTCTACGGGTTGGTGGCGGACCTCCGGAACATGGGGCGGTGGAGCCCGGAGTGCCGGGCCGTGTGGGTGCCGCGGCCCCCGGCGCGCACCGGCTCCCGGTTCGTCGGGATCAACCGGCGCGGGCCGTTCCTGTGGCCGACCCTCGGGCGGGTGTCCCGGGCCCGCGAGGGCCGGGAGTTCGTCTTCGACGTCAGCGCCTTCGGTCTGCCGATCGCCCGCTGGGGCTACCGGTTCGAGCCGGAGGGCCCGGGCACCCGGCTCACCGAGTTCTGGCAGGACCTGCGGACGGAGGGCCGTCGCGGCCGGGCCGCCGACCTCCTCGGCACGGTCTTCGCGGGGACGGCCCCGGCCCGTCGGGTCGCGCTCAACCGGGCCGGGATGCGCACCACCCTCGACCGCATCGCGCGGGCCGCGGCCGCCGGGGCGGTCGGCCCGGCGGCCCGGTAGGCCGGACGGGGCTCCGGGACGCCGAACCCGTCGCCCTCCGGGCCGGCCGGGACCGTCCGGGGACGTCGGCCCGCCCCCGTCGGCGGACGTCGCGCCGAGGTCCTTCATGCGGGCGACGGGGTTCCCCGCGGTTGCCGCTCGGCGATCACGGCCCAGTCGTCCGCCGCGCGGCCCTCGGCGATCGCCCGGTCGAACACGTCTCCGAGCAGTTCGCCGAAGGGCAGGGGGACGGCCCGGCCGGCTGCCGCGTCGAGGGCGAGGTGGAGGTCCTTGCGTCCGAGTTCCGCGGTGAACCCGGCGGGCCGGTAGCTCCGTCGCGCGATCATCGACCCGTATCCGGAGTAGACGGGTCCGGGGAAGAGCGTCGAGGCCAGCAGTTCGACGAACCGGTCCGGGTCGGCGCCGACCGCGTCGGCGACGCTGATCGCCTCCCCGAGCGACTGGATCGCGCAGGCGATCAGGTAGTTGCCCAGGACCTTGACGGTGTTGGCCTGCTCGGGCAGTTCGCCGAGCCGCCAGGTGCGGGACCCGATCACGTCGAAGAACGGCTGGACCCGGTCGACGAGTTCGGGCTCCCCCGCGGCGAGGACGTTCAGCGCGCCGGCCTCCGCGACGCCGACCCGGCCGAACACCGGGGCCGCGACGTAGCCGATCCCGTGCGCGGCGTGCGCCTCCGCGGCGCGGCGGGCCAGTCCGACGCTCACCGTGGCCACGTTGACGTGGACCGCCCCGGGCCGTGCCTCGCCGAGGACCCCGGAGTCGAGGAAGACCTCCGCGACGGACGCGTCGTCGGACAGGACCGAGAACACCACCGGGCACTGGAGCGCCTCCGCGACGGACGCGGCGCGGAGGGCGCCGGCGTCCGCGAGTTCTTCCGCGGGTCCCGCCGAACGGTTCCACACCACGGTCTCGTGGCCCGCCCGCACCAGGTTGCGCGCGATCGCCCGCCCCATTCCGCCCAGACCGACGACCGCGACCTCGCCCCTCATGTGACCTCCCCTGGTGAACCGTCCAAGACGGTTCCATGGTGGCGCACGGCGGCACCCCCTGTCGAACCGGCTAAGCTGGTTCACGGATCGGTCCATGGTGGTGCGGGAGGTGGTGGCCGTGGAGGCCCGTCGGCTCTTCCGGCTGGACAACGAGGTGCTGGCGTTCCGCTTCACCGCCACGATGAGCGACCGGGCCGGCGGGGCGCCCCGGGAGCGGCTCTCCGGCCCCGGCCGGCTGGAGCTCTGGCTGCACGCCGCGGGGCTCGGCGTCCCCGGCGTCTCGCCCGCCGAGCTCCGGGACGCGCTCGGCCTGAGGGAGGCGATCTACCGTGCCGGACTGGCCGTCGCCGCCGCCCGTCGCCCCGATCCGGGCGACGCGGCGATCCTGAACGGAGCCGCGGCCGCCGGACGGGCCGGGCCGGCGCTCGACGAGGACGGGCTCGCGGTCTGGAAGCTCGGCGAGGAGGCACCGGTGACGGACGCGCTCGGCGTGCTCGCCGCCGACGCCGTCCACGTCCTCGGCGGCCCCGGCCGCGACCGGGTCAAGGCGTGCGAAGGCCCGGGCTGCGCCGGCCTGTTCCTCGACACCAGCCGCGGCGCGAACCGCCGCTGGTGCTCGATGAACACCTGCGGCAACCGGGTCAAGAAGGCCCGGCTCGCCGGCAGGTGACCGGCTGCGGGAAACCGCCCCGGAGCCGTCGCCGCCGCACCGCACCGCGGCGCACGGGAAACACGGTGGCCGGCCTGCCGCGGAGCTGCGAGGATGCCCCCTGTTTCCCGAGCGGAGGACATTTGTACGTTTTCGTGTGCCGGCGGTGTGACGCCGAGTTGACCGCCCCGCTGGCCCAGGTCGCCCTGCCGGTCCACGCCCACCAGGCCTACGGGAACGGGCTCCAGCTCCCGGTGCTCATGGAGTCGGGGACGTTCGCCGTGGAGCGGGGGCCCTGGGGGCCGCCGTGGCGGAGGCGGGCGGAGACCGCTCCGGACGGGGCCGACGGCCCGGTCGTCATCGCGCCGGGAGACGTCCGCGGCACGGTGCTGCTCCCGGAGCGGCGCGGCGGCGCCTGCTGCGGCTTCGACGGGAGCGGCGGCCCCAACCTGGCCTGCGTGGCGTGCGGCCTTCCCGTGGCGAGCAGGATCGACGACTGCTCGCTCTGGCAGGCCGTGTGGCTGGACCCGGCCGCCGTGCGCCGCCTTCCCGTCGAGGGCGCCGACGCCGGGCCGGCGTCCTGGGCGGACCTGCTCGCGGAGGGGAGGGGCGTGCCCCCGTCCGAGCCGATCGCCTCCTGGGGGGAGCCGTTCCGGGCGGGCGACCGGTGGCACTGGAGCCCCCAGTGGGTGGCGGCGGCCGGTCAGGCGCTCGCCCACCTCCTGGTGGCCTCGGAAGGCCGGGCGGTGACCGTCCCGGACGGCATGGCCGCGACGATGTTCCGGCGCGCCCTCGACGCCCTGCTGCCGCCCGCCCGCCCGGCGCGGCGCGCCGTCCTGGCCGGACCGGGACGGCCGGCCCCCGACGCGGACGCCGCCATCCTCCTCGTACCGTCCCACCCGCGGACCGGGGAGACGTGGGCCCCCGCCGCCCCGGCGCACCTGGTCCCGCTGCCGTTCGGGGTGTGGCTCCGGCTGGTCCTCCCCGAGTCGCCGCCGCCCGTCCCCGGGTCGGGGCCCCTGGCCGGCGGCATCCTGCGCGACGACCCGCCCGCGCCGCCCGTCCACGACGCGTTCCGGATCGACTGGCAGGTCTTCCAGCGGACCCTGGACCGGCTGCCGGCCGCCCGCGCCCCGTGGCTGCGCGAGATCACCGGGAACCTCACGCCGCACGTGCGCGCCGGCCTCTGACGGGCGGTCAGCCGACCCGTACGGCCGTCAGGACGCCGTCGCCCACCGGCTGGAGGTGTACGGCGAAGGCGTCGTCCTCCTCCAACAGGGCGCGGAACCCTTCGAGTTGCGCGGCGTGGCTGACGGCGTTGTCCACCGCGATGACGCCGCGCGGCGTCAGCACGCGCCGCAGCAGCTCCAGGTAGCCGGGGTAGGCGGGCCGTTCGGCGTCGAGGACGACGAGGTCGACGGTGGCGTCGCCGGCCGCGGCGAGGACGTCCGCGCCGTCGGCGTGGAGCACCTCGGCGTGTGCGGCCACGCCGGCCCCGGCCAGGTGGCGGCGGGCCGCGTCGGCCCGGTCGGCCAGGGTCTCCACGGTGGTCAGCCTGCCGCCGGTGTCCCGTACCGCGTCGGCGAACCAGATCGCCGAGTACCCGTTGGACGTGCCGATCTCCAGCACGTGGGAGCTGCCCTGGGCGCGGATGAGGAGGCTGATGAGGCCGGCCGCGTCGGGCGTCATGTTGCGCAGGCGCAGCAGCCGGTCGGCCAGCGGCGCGTCGTGTTCCCTCCCCCGCCGGTGGAGGTCGTTCAGGTAGGCGGCCAGTGACGCGTCCATCCAGACTCCCGTCGAGCTGCGAACCGCCCCGGCCGGGACGGGGGTTCGGCTTCCCGCCGGGGCCGGGACATCGGAGACCGTACGTGGCCCACCCTATCGATCCGGCCTCCGCCGAGTTCGCCGCCGCTCCCCCGCGCGCGGCCCTCGCGACCGCCGCGGCCCTGCTCTCCCGGCCCGGCACCTCACAGCACGGCCGACCGAGGCCGACGGGACGGTGCTCACCACCGGCGCGTCCGGGGCGCTCGCCGCCCTGGTGCCGGCCCGGGCACCGGAGCCGACGACCTCGCGGACGTCGCCCCGGACGCCGGCCGGAGCGACCGTGGGGTCGTCGTGGTGAGGTCAGTTCCCCCGCGGCTCGGCGCTCTCGGAGTCGGTCTCCGCCTTCTCGGCGTCGATCTCCGCGACAAGGCCCTCGATGAGCCCCTTGATCTCGTCCCGGATGGGACGGACGGCCTCGACCCCCTGCCCGGCCGGGTCGTCCAGGACCCAGTCGAGGTAGGTCTTGCCGGGGAAGTACGGGCAGGCGTCGCCGCAGCCCATGGTGATGACGTAGTCCGACGCCCGGACGGCCTCGGGCGTGAGCACCTTCGGCTCCTGGCCGGAGATGTCGATGCCGAGCTCGGCCATGGCGGCGACGGCGGCGGGGTTGACCCGGTCGCCCGGGAGGGAGCCGGCCGAGCGGACCTCGACGCGGTCGCCCGCGAGGTGCCGGAGGAACCCGGCGGCCATCTGGGAGCGCCCGGCGTTGTGGACGCAGACGAACAGCACGGACGCGAGCGGGGACTCGGGCATCGGTTCTTCCTTCACCGCGGACAGCTGTCGGACCGGGCTGGCATCAGCCCTCACTGATGTGACAGTATCAGCCCATGCTGACGTCAGTCGACACTGAACTGATGCGGGTCCTGGCCGACCCGCTCAGGCTCCGGATCGTGACCCTGCTCGCCCGCGAGACCCTGTGCACCACGCACCTGGTGGAGGAGACGGGGGCCAGACAGACCAACCTCTCCAACCACCTGCGCGTCCTGCGCGAGGCGGGCGTGGTGGAGACCGAGCCGTGCGGCCGGTTCACGTACTACCGACTGAAGCCCGAGGTCCTCGACGCGCTCGCCGGCCAGTTCGCCGCGCTCGCCGAGACCGCCCGCACCCACGCCGACTCCAAGAGGTCCTGCCCGTGACCCCCGCCGCCCCCACGACCACGAGCCCCGAGCGGTCCGTGGTCGCGAAGCTGTCGACGCTCGACCGCTTCCTCGCCGTCTGGATCCTGCTCGCCATGGCCCTGGGCCTCGGGCTCGGCCGGCTGATCCCCGGCATGGACGACGCGCTCGCCGAGGTCGAGATCGGCGGGATCTCCCTCCCGATCGCCGTCGGCCTGCTGATCATGATGTACCCGGTCCTGGCGAAGGTCCGCTACGACAGGCTCGACGCCGTCACCGGCGACCGCAGGCTCATGGTGTCGTCCCTGGTGATCAACTGGGTCCTCGGCCCGGCGGTGATGTTCGCCCTCGCGTGGATCTTCCTGCCGGACCTGCCCGAGTACCGCACCGGCCTGATCATCGTCGGCCTCGCCCGCTGCATCGCCATGGTCATCATCTGGAACGACCTCGCCTGCGGCGACCGCGAGGCGGCCGCCGTCCTGGTCGCCCTGAACTCGGTCTTCCAGGTCATCGCCTTCGGCCTGCTGGGCTGGTTCTACCTCGACCTGCTCCCCGGCTGGCTCGGCCTGGGCGAGGGCGAGACCCTCGACATCTCGATGGGGAAGATCGCACTGAACGTCGTCATCTTCCTCGGCGTGCCGCTCCTCGCCGGCTTCCTCACCCGCCGCATCGGCGAGAAGAAGCTGGGCCGGGAGTCCTACGAGGCGAAGTTCCTCCCGAGGATCGGCCCCTGGGCCCTCTACGGCCTGCTCTTCACGATCGTCATCCTCTTCGCCCTCCAGGGGAGGACGATCACCTCGCAGCCGCTCGACGTGGCCCGGATCGCGCTCCCGCTGCTGGTCTACTTCGCGGTGATGTGGTTCGGCACGTTCCTTCTCGGCAAGGCGATCGGCCTGAACTACGACCGCACCGCCACCCTCGCCTTCACCGCCGCCGGCAACAACTTCGAGCTGGCCATCGCCGTCGCCATCGCCACCTTCGGCGTCACCAGCGGCCAGGCCCTCTCCGGAGTCGTCGGCCCGCTCATCGAGGTCCCCGTCCTGGTCGCGCTCGTGTACGTGTCGCTGGCCTGGCGCAAGAAGTTCGCCCCCGCCCAGCGGTAGGCGCGCCCCCGCGTCACCACCAGGTGCCCCGCCCCGCCGTGCGGGCCGGGGCACCGCCGACCGGCCGGTCCGTCAACGAGACGCGCTCCCGGCGCGGGGGGCCGGGGTGTCGTCCTGGTCCAGGCGGGCGGTCAGGGTGGCGGCGAAGTCCTCGGCCCGGGCCAGTTGGACCCGCAGCTTGTCCACCTGCTCGGAGGCGGCCTGCCGGTAGGTCCGTACGCGCTCCAGCAGCGCCTCGCGCTCGGCGGCGTCGAGCGCGTCGCCGCTGTCGAGGCGGTCGGTGGCGTCGAGGAGGTCGCGCATCTGCTCCAGGGTGAAGCCCAGCGGCTTCATCCGGCGGATCACCATGAGGCGGGCGACGTCGGTCTCGGTGTAGAGGCGGAACCCGCCCTGGGACCGGGCGGAGGGGATGACCAGACCGGTCTCCTCGTAGTGCCGGATGGTGCGCAGGGACAGCTCCGTCCGCGCGGCGACCTCGCCGATCTGCATGTGCTTGTCGTCCACGCGCGTGCTCCTGGCCCTTCTCCTGGTGGCGGGCCGCGTCCCGTACGACCCCACCGATCTCTACCCTAACGTTAGGGTAGAGTTGTTGCCGGTGAGGGCGGCCCGGCCGTCCCGCCACTGTCGTTCCGGGGCCGACGGCGCCCCCGCCAAGACCCGATTCTTGCAGGAGAGAGCGTGCGCGAGCCCATGACGCCGACCGCCGCCGCCTGCCCGCCGTGACCCTTCGCCCCTGATGTGAGCCGCCCGCCTCACGTCCTCCCCCTTCTCCGACCTCCGGCCCGCCCCCGCGGGCCGTCCGCGAGGCGCCGGCCCGGCCCTGCGCGTCCTTCCGCACGCCCCGGCCCGCCGACGGGGGCGTGCCCGAGTTCGACAGGTACGCATCTCCCTTGTCTTCTGCGTCTTCCGCGGCTTCCGGATCTTCCGCCGCCGCGACTTCCGCCGCGCGGCTGCGCGGCCTCGTGCCCGACTGGCTGAACGACCCGAAGGTCTGGCGCACCGAGATCCTGGCCGGGCTGGTCGTCGGCCTGGCGCTGATCCCCGAGGCGATCTCGTTCTCGATCATCGCCGGCGTCGACCCGGCCATCGGCCTGTTCGCCTCCTTCACCATGGCCGTGGTCATCTCGGTCGTCGGCGGCCGGCGGGCGATGATCTCCGCCGCCACCGGCGCCGTCGCCCTCGTGATCGCGCCGCTGAACCGCGAGCACGGCTTCGGCCACCTGGTCGCCGCCGTCATCCTGGCCGGCGTCTTCCAGATCGCCCTGGGCGCGCTCGGGGTGGCGCGGCTGATGCGGTTCATCCCCCGCTCGGTGATGGTCGGTTTCGTCAACGCGCTGGCGATCCTGGTCTTCATGGCCCAGGTGCCCGAGATGCGCGACGTGCCGTGGGCCGTGTACCCGCTGATCGTCGGCGGCCTCGCCCTGATGGTGTTCTTCCCGAAGGTCACCACCGTGGTCCCGGCGCCGCTGGTCTCCATCGTCGTCCTGACCGTGATCACCGTCGCCGCCGGCATCGCGGTGCCGACCGTCGGCGACAAGGGCGAGCTCCCGTCGTCCCTGCCGGTGCCGGGCCTGCCGGACGTCCCGTTCACCCCGGAGACGCTCACGACGATCGCCCCGTACGCGTTCGCGATGGCGCTGGTCGGCCTGATGGAGTCCCTGATGACCGCCAAGCTGGTCGACGACATCACCGACACCCACTCGAACAAGACCCGCGAGTCCGTCGGCCAGGGCGTCGCCAACATCGTCACCGGCTTCTTCGGCGGCATGGGCGGCTGCGCCATGATCGGCCAGACGATGATCAACGTGAAGGTCTCCGGCGCCCGCACCCGCCTGTCCACGTTCATGGCCGGCGTGTTCCTGATGGTGCTGTGCGTCGTCTTCGGCCCGGTCGTCTCCGACATCCCCATGGCCGCCCTGGTCGCCGTCATGGTCATGGTGTGCTTCGCGACCTTCGACTGGCACTCCATCGCCCCGAAGACCCTCAAGCGGATGCCCGCCGGCGAGATCGGCGTCATGGTCGTCACCGTCGCGGCCGTCGTGACGACCCACAACCTCGCCGTCGGCGTCGTCGCCGGTTCGATCACCGCCATGGTCGTCTTCGCCAAGCGCGTCGCCCACTTCGCCGAGGTCTCCCGGATCGTCGCCCCGGACGGCAGCGGCGTCCTGTACACCGTGACCGGCGAGCTGTTCTTCGCCTCCTCCAACGACCTCGTCGGCCGGTTCGACTACGCCGGCGACCCGGAGAAGGTCGTCATCGACCTGTCCGCCACCCATGTCTGGGACGCCTCCTCCGTCGCCGCCCTCGACGCCATCGAGACCAAGTACGCCCAGCGCGGCAAGACCGTCGAGATCACCGGCCTGAACGCCCCGAGCGCCGACCTCCACGGCAGGCTCACCGGCGAACTCACCGGCGGCCACTGACCCCGCGGGCGACCGGGCGGGCCCTCAGCCGGCGGCCGGGCCCGCGGGCCCCGTTCCCGCCCGGGACGCCCGCTGCCCCGGTCAACCGGTCCGCCCCCCCGACCCTTCCTCTGCTGGAATGCCGCCATGCACTACGACGACCTCAGCCCCTACGCCTACCCCGTCACCGAGGACGGTGACGTGTTCACCGAGGTCGGCGGCGGCCTGCGGTTCGTCACCGTCCGCGACGCCTACCGGCGGCTCAACGTCGGCTGGCTGGAGGACGGAAAGCCGTGGACCGCCGGGCCGGCGCCCGCGGAGTTCGCCTCCAAGCTGCTGACCGTGCTGGCGGAGCAGGCCGTGAACGAGGCCCTCGGCGTGCACGAGTGCGACCTGTGCCCCGAGCCGCTCGACGACGCCCACCCGTGGCACGTGCCCCGGCCGGGCCACCGGCGGGCGAGCGCCGGTACGGGCGAGATACGGGTGCCCGGCGCTCCCGGCACCGCCTACGCCGCGCCCTCCCTGATCGGGCACTACGTGCTCGACCACGGCTACCTGCCGCCCGCGGAGTTCGTCGACGCCGTCCTCGGCTTCGACCTCCGGGCACGGTCGGCCGCGTACCCCTGGATCGCCTTCCCCTGGATCCCCGACGACGCCGAGCTGTACGACGCCGCGGTTGAGTGACGTCAGGCGCCGTCGAAGGGGACGGAAGAGGTCTGGTACGGGCGCACGCGACGGGAACTCCCGGTGATCCGTCGCCCGATCGCCCGTCTGTGCAGCGCCGGGATCGCAGCTGGAACGAGCCTACCCGACCCCCGCCGCCGCGCCGCCACGCTCAGGCTCTCGGCCGCCGCCGGGAACGCCGGTGGCGTCACGGCGGCGAGGTGGCCGCGGATAGGGTGGTCGCGCAACGACGTCATGCTCGCCCAGGAGGTCACGAGTGGGGCCGGAACCCCCGGCGATTCGCGTACCGGTCGGGGAGGGGTCCGGCCGGTGGACGAGCCGGACGACTCGGCGACGGGTCCTGCTGGTGGTCCACAACGTCACCTCGGCGGGCCGCCTGCTGGATCTGGTGCCGCTGTTCCACGACGACTTCCGGGTCCAGGTACTGATCACTTCGACGGGCTCCTCCGCGTTCCAGGACGGCGTCCGCGAGCTCTTGCGCGGTCTGGAGCTGCCCGAACTGCCCTGGAGGCAGGCGCTTTCCACCCCGGTGGATCTGGCCGTCTCGGCGAGCTTCGGCGGCGAACTCCACCTGATTCAGGGCGACTTGGCGGTGATTTCGCACGGGGTTGGATACACTAAGAAGCTGAGCAAGCCGGGAGCCGGGAGCCGGGAGCCGGGAGCCGGGAGCCGGGAGCCGGGAGCCGGGAGCCGGGAGCCGGGAGCCGGGAGCCGGGAGCCGGGAGCCGACGTTCGGGCTGTCGGCGGAGTGGCTCCTCGTCGACGGGAAGCCGTTCGTCGACGGGCTCGTCCTCTCCCATCCCGAGCAGCTGGAACGGCTCGGCCGGGTCTGCCCGGAGGCGGTGCCCGCGGCCGTGCTCGCCGGAGACCCCTGCTTCGACCGGATGCTCGCGGCGCGTCCGTACCGGGACAGGTTCCGGCGCGCGCTGGGGGGTGCGGCGGGGGCAGCGGCTCGTCGTCCTGAACTCGACCTGGAACCCTGAGGGGCTGTTCGGCAGCGGCGGGGAGGACGTCCTGCCCGGGCTCCTCCCCCGGCTCGCCGCCGAACTGCCGGCCGACGACTACCGGCTGGCCGCCGTCCTCCACCCGAACATCTGGTACGGGCACGGCCCCGGCCAGATCCGGGCCTGGCTGGACCGGGCCCGGCGCGGCGGGCTGGTCCTCGTCGACCCCGTCCACGCGTGGCGGCAGGCGCTGCTCGCCGCCGACCTCGTCCTCGGGGACTTCGGCGCGGTGTCGTACTACGCCGCCGCCCTGGGCACCCCCGTACTGCTGGCCGCCGACGGGGCCGGTCTGCTCGACGGCGAGGCGCCGCTCGCGGAGTTCGTCCGGCGCGCGCCCCGGCTCGACCCGTACGGGCCGCTGCTCCCCCAGGTGGAGCGGGGGATCGCCGCGCACCGTCCGGATCCCGCTCCCGCCGGCTTCGTCACCTCGGAGCCGGGCCGGTCGGCCGAGCTGCTGCGCCGGCACTTCTACGCGCTGATGGACCTTCCCGAGCCTCCCGGCCCCGCGTCCCTGGAGCCGCTCCCCCTCCCCCCGTACGCTCCGGGGCGGACGACGGCCCCCCTGCGCGTACGGACCCGCGCGGAGGGGACGGACGTCGTGGTCGAGCGGTTCGCGGAGCATCCTCCCGGGGCCGCCGGCGACGCGCACCTCGCCGTGCACGAGGAGACCCGGCACCCCGGCGACCTCGACGTGGCGGACGTGATCACGCGGGACGGGCCGGCGGAGGATCCCCGCCTCGGCGGCCCCGGCGCGTGGGCCGACGAGGTGCTGGGCCTGCACCCGCACTGTGCGACGGCCGGGTACGTGACGGGCCCGCACGCCTGTTTCGTACGCAGCCGGGGGCACGGCGCGTTCCGGGTCGCCGCCGAGCCGGGGGCGGACGCCGACCCGGCCGCGTACGCCTCCGCCCTGCACGCCTGGCTGGCGTACGGCGGAACGGTCCCCGCGGGAGGAGTCGTCCTCCGGATGCACACGGCCGGAGGCACGCATCCCTTCCGCGTGACCCCGGCCGCCTGACCCCGGCCTACCGGTCCGCGGCCGCCGCGCACCGCCGCCGCAGGCCGGCGAGGTAGGCGCGGTGCGGGGCGGCGGAGGCGGGCAGCAGCGCCTCGGCCTCGGCGGTCCTGGCCAGGGCCGCCGTGTCGTCACCGGCCTCGTGCAGGGTCTCGGCCAGGTCGGTGAGGGCGCGGGCCCGGTTGTACGCCTCCGGCGGCGCGCCGGTGCGGCCGGCGAAGAAGTCCACGGCGCGCTCCAGGCACCGGCGGGACTCGTCCAGCCTGCCCATGCCGCGCAGGGCGCGCCCCTGGTGGCGTTCGACCAGCGCGAGGGCCCTCGGGAGGTCGGCCGCGCCTTCCTCGCCGGGGCCGATCCTCCGGTAGACGGACTCCGCCTCGGCGAACCGCTCGTACGCCTCCTCGTACTCCCAGCGGTTGAGGCTCAGCAGGCCGAGGAGTTCCACGGCCGACGCCTCGCCCCGCAGGTGGCCGGCGGCCCGCTCGTACGTGACGGCGGCCCGGGCGGCCCGGGCGGCCTGCTGCCACCGGCCCGTCTCGCCCAGGCAGTGGGCCAGCTGGAAGTGCAGGGCCGCCGCCGTCCGCTCGTCCGCGCGGTTCTCCTCGGCGCACCGCGCCGCGTCCCGGAGCGCCGGAAGCACCTCGTCCCAGTGGCCCGCCTTCAGCTGCAACGGCCACAGGGCGCGGGCCAGCCACAGGGCGGTGTCGGTCCGCCCGTGCTCCTCGGCCACGACGACCGCCCGGCCCACGTTCACGACCTCGGCGGCCAGGACCGCGATGCCGTCGGGGACGGACCGGGAAGCCGCCCGGTACTCCTCCGGCACCTCGGTCCGCCAGCTCTCCGGCAGGGCCGCGCGGGACGCGGGCAGCACCAGCGCGAGCAGCGCGTCGAGCACGCGGGTCACGGCGTCCGTACACGCTCCGGGGCCGTACTCGGCGGCGGCCGTCTCGGCGAGCTGCCGCCTGACCTCGGGCCGGAAGCGGTACCTCAGGTCGGGGAGGGGTTCCAGCAGACCGACGTCCACCGCCTCGTCGAGCAGCCGGGCGGCCGTCGCCTCGTGGACGCCGGCGGCGGCCGCCGCGATCCCGGCGCTGACGGAGGGCCAGCCGCCGAGCGCGGTGAGCCGGCACAGGCGCAGCGCCTCCGGGCCGAGCCGGAGCGACGCGACGTGCGCGGCGGTGCGGACCGGGTGGTCCGGCCACGCGCCGGCCGGCGGCACGGCACCGGCGTCGTCCCGGGTCAGCAGCCGGGCCTCCGCGTGGAGGGCGAAGGCGTTGCCCCGACAGCGTTCGAGCACCTCCGGCAGCCGCGCCTTGACCCGTGCGGCGTGCTCCGGCCCGGCCACCTTCCGCACGAGCCGCTTCGCGTGCCGGTCGGTCAGCGGCGGCACGGCGACGCGCTCGGCCTCCAGCAGCAGGGGCGGTCCGGACACGACGACCACCAGCAGGACGCCGGGGGTCGAGGGCACGAGGGCGCGGACCTGCGCCAGGGAGGTCGTGTGGTCGATCACCACCAGCGCCCTGCGCTCGGCGGTGAGCTGCCGGTACAGCCGCTCGCGGCCCGCCTCGGTGGCCGGGATCCGCTCGGGGTCCACGTCCATCTCGCGCAGCAGCCGCAGCAGGACGCCCGCCGAGTCCGGGCCGGTCTCCCCGGAGGCGTCGCGCAGGTCGACGTAGTACTGCCCGTCGGGGAAGCGGTCGCGGGTCTCCGCGCCGAGCCGGAGCGCCACCGAGGTGGAGCCGCTGCCCGCGGGACCCGACAGCAGGACCACCCGGGGCCGGCCCTCCCACGGGCGGTCGGCCTCCCGCACCAGCTGCTTGAGGACCTTCTCCTGGTTCGTGAACGCCCATGGGGCCGGGGGCATCGCCCCCTGGGACGGTTCGACCGCCGTCTCCGGGGAGCCCTCCAGCATCAGCGCCCACTCGCCGGCCCGCCGGGGATCGCCGCTCAGCCGCGCGTGGACGCGACCCGCCAGCGCCCGGCGCTCCTCCGCGCCGGCCGGCAGCGGGGTCTCCCGCCCGAGCGTCCGCCGCACCAGGGCCCCCGCCGACAGGGTCAGGTTCTTGCCGATCTCCCCGGCGGCCCCGTTCCCCACCCCCAGCAGGAACGTGGTCAGCGCGCTGAGCGCCACGACCTCCAACACGGCGGTCCCTCCCCCTGATCGACGGCCCACTCCTGTCGGACTGTATCGCCGCGCCTCCGGATCGTGGAAACGTCCGTGTTCCGGCAACTCCCCTGCGGGGCGGGACACATGTGCCGCCGTGCGTCCCCGACCGGCCGGCTCCCGTCACCCGGGCCAGGTACTGGCGACGACGGGGGCCAGGTCCTCCAGGCCCGCCCGGTAGAAGTGCCCGCCGGGGAGGGCGAGGGGGGTGAAGGGGCCGGTGGTGAGGCGGTCCCAGCCGTGCCGGGTCGCCGGGTCCACCGCCGGGTCGCCGGCGGCGGCGACGGCCACGACGGGGCAGGTGAGGCGGGTGGTGAGGTCGGGGCGCCAGCCGGCCGCGGCCGTCACGTCCGCGCGCATGACGCCGGTGAGGAGCCGGCGGGCCGTGGGCGACGCGGCCACCCGGGGCGGCACCCCGCCCAGCGCGGCCAGGCGGGCCCACAGCGCGGCGTCGTCCGCGGCGGCCAGGTCCCGCGCGTCGGTCCGCAGCCACGGCGGGGTGGCCGCGCTGAGGTAGACGGCCACGGGCGGGTGGCCGGCGCGCTGGGCGCGCAGGGCCCAGGCCGCGGCCGTCAGCGCGCCCAGGCTGTGGCCGAGCACGGCCCAGGGGGCGCCGTCCGGCGGCCGGAGGCGGTCGTCGAGCAGGGCCACCAGCGCGTCGAGGTCGTGGAGCGGTTCCCCTTCCGCCATCCGCAGCCCGTGGCCCGGCGGTTCGACGGGGCAGGCGGCCACCGGGTCCGGAAGCGCGCGCCAGGCGGCCGACCGGTACAGGGCGGTGGAGCCGCCCGCCGGCGGCAGGAGGAAGAGCGGGACGCCGCCGGGCGGCGGCGGGCCGCCCGGGAGCCAGCCGGCGGGCGGCGCCGTGCGGGGAGGGGCGGGGGCGACGGGGCTCATGGGGCTCACGGGAAGTACCTCGCTGTCGGGGTCGTGCGGGTGCCGGCCGGGACCGTCACCGCGGTGGCGGCCAGGCCGTGCCGGACCGTCCACCGGCCCTCGAAGCGCTGGAGGCGGCGGCCGCCCACGACCGGTCCCGGGACCAGGAGCACGGCGCCGAACCGGCCGGGCGCGGCCGGGCCGGCCGGCGGGTGGATCTCGATGTCCGCCTGGTGGAACTCCAGCCACCTCCCCGTCAGGGGGTACCAGGCCTTGTAGACGGACTCCTTCGCGCTGAAGAGCAGCCGGTCCCAGTGGACGGCGGGGTGCCGGGCGGCCAGGGCCGTCAGGCGGTCGCGCTCGGCGGGCCGGGCGACGTGGGACAGGACGCCGTCCGGGAGCGGGCCGTGGGGTTCGGCGTCGATGCCCAGCGAGGCCGGGCCGCCGGAGCGGGCCAGGGCGGCGGCGCGGTAGCCGGCGCAGTGGGTCATGCTGCCGATCAGGCCCGGGGGCCACCCGGGGGCGCCGTTCCCGTCCGGCAGGACGGGGGCGGGCGGCACGCCGAGCGCCTCCATGGCGCGGCGGGCGCAGGCGCGCACGGCGAAGAACTCGCGGCGGCGCCGGTCCACCGCCCGCGCCACCGCCCGGTGTTCCTCCGGGTAGGGCGAGGCCGGGGCGGGCCCGGCGTCGCCGAGGGCCTCCGCGACCGCCACCGTGCGGGGAAGCAGGGCGCGGATCAGCGGGCGGTCGCCGGGCGCGCCCGGGTCCTCCCCCTCGGGCACGGGATCGGGCACGGGATCGGTCACGGTCACGGTCGTTCCTGGTGCGGCACGGTGTCCCGTCCGGGTCAGAGGAGGTGGGGGGAGGAGGGGTCGCCGCCGAGGCGCAGCTCGCCGACGCCGTCGAGGACCTTCTCCGCGGAGGCGACGTGGCGGCCCGCGGTGATCAGGTCGCGCAGGCACCGGTCGAGCGGGGTGCGCTCGGTGTAGACGGCGGCCGCTCCCACGGCGTCGTACAGCAGCTGGGCCGCCTCCCGGCAGGCGCGGTGGGCGAACTGGCGGGCCAGCGCGGCCGTACCGCGTTCGGGTTCCCGGCCGGCGGCCCGCGCCTCCCACGCCTCCTCCAAGGTGGTGTACACGTACGCGTCCGCCGCGCCGATCAGGGACTCGGCGCGGGCGAGGTCGGCCGGGACCCCCGGCCGCGGGAGCGCGGGGCGCCGGGCGGCGAGGAGTTCCCGGGCGCTGTCCAGCGCGGCCCTGCCGATGCCCAGCGGGACGCCCGCCATCTTGTGGGCGAGGCCGTCGGCGCGCAGGCGGGGCGGTTCCCCGTGGGTGCCGGACGGTACGAGCGCGAAGGTGTGCCGCTCCGGTACGCGCAGGTCGACGGCCTCGACGTCGTGCGAGCCGGTGCCGCGCAGGCCCGTGGTGTGCCAGGTGTCGGTCACCCGTACCCGCGCGGCGTCGAGGACGGCGATCCCCGGGGTGCCGTCCGGGGTCTGGAAGCCGGCCAGCACCCGGTCGGCGTGGGTGATCCCGCTGGCCTGGGTCCAGCGGCCCGACAGGAGGTAGTCGCCGCCCCGCCGGACCGCCCGCCCGGTCGGCGACAGCACGGTGGCGGCGATCAGGCCGGGGTCGGGGAACAGCTCGGTGAACGCCTCGTCGGGGAGGTGGACCGCGGCCGGCGCGGCGTTCAGCGCGACGGCCGCGCACCAGGCGACCGAGCCGTCCCCCCGGGCCAGCAGGTCGACGGCCCGCGTGATCTGCGGCACCGTCAGCTCCACCCCGCCCCGCCGGGACGGCAGGGCCGCGCGCAGCAGCCCCGTGGCCTTCAGGCCGTCGAGGACGTCGGCGGGGAGTCGGCCCAGCCGCTCGATCTCGGGCGCGCGTGCCGGGAGGCCCGCGGCGTACGCCCGTACCCGGTCCATGACCTGTCCGGCCGTCAGGTCCGGCGCGGCCCCCGGGGCCGGCGGGGCGGTCGGGGCCGGTGCGGCGCGGCGGGGCGCTTCGACGGTGGTCATCCAGTCCTCCTCGTGCGTGCGGGTCACAGGTCGCCCAGCGCCTTGTCGAGTTCACCGGCCAGGGTCCGCAGGTGCGGGGGGCGCATGACGCCGTAGTGGTCGCCGGGGACGTCGACGCTCTCGGCGCGGTCGCCGAGGAGCTCCAGCCACCGGCGGGTGGTGTCGGTGGTGGCGCCGTCCATGGCGCGCAGGATCCGGACCCTGCCCCGGTACGGGGCGGGCTCGTGGTCGGCCAGGGCGCGGCTGAGGCGCAGGAAGCGGGCCGCGAGCCGTTCCAGGGTGGGGGTGTCGACGTCCTCGGGCAGGACGCCGGCGGCCCGGGCCCGGACGAGGAGTTCGCCGATCGGGGACCTGCCGTCCGCGGGTTCGAGGTCGGCCGGGCCGGGGGCCCAGTCGCTTCCCGCGAGTCCGGCCAGGTCGCGGGCGAAGCGGGCGAGGAGCGCCGGGTCGGAGGGCGGCGCGGTGCGGCCGGGCGGTTCGAGCAGGTCCACGGCCGCGACGAGTTCGACCGTCCTGCCCCGTTCGGTGAGCAGGCGGGCGGTCTCCAGGGCGAGCACGCCGCCCATGGACCAGCCGCCGAGCCGGTAGGGGCCCTCCGGGAAACGGGCGGTGAGCACGTCGGCGTAGTGCGCGGCGAGGCCGGTGACGGTGGGCGGCGCGGGGTCGGTGCCGGAGTCGGGATCGGGGTCGGGGTACCGCAGGGCGTGGAGCGGCTGGTCGTCGTCGAGGAGGGCGCCGAGCGGCGCGTAGCAGAGGACGTCGCCGCCGACCGGGTGGACGAGGACGAACGGCGGGCGGGTCCCGCCGTCCCGGATCGTGACCAGGGGCGTCCGGTCCGCGGCGCCGGGCCGCTCGCGCAGCGCCTCGGCGAGCGCCGCGACGGTCGGCCGGGCGAGCAGGGTGGCCACCGGGAGCGACCGGCCGGTGCGCTGTCGGACGCGGACCATGAGCCGTACCGCGAGCAGGGAGTCGCCGCCGAGGTCGAAGAAGTCCGCGGTGACGTCGACGGGTCCGCCGGCGGGCGGGAAGAAGTCCGCCCAGATGTCGGCGAGGAGCCGTTCGGTCGCGTCGCGGGGGGCGACGGGCTCCGCCGGGCCCCGCGGCGTCCCCTCGGGGGACGGCAGCCGGCCGCGGTCCACCTTGCCGTTGCCGGTCAGCGGGAGCGCGTCCATCAGGACGACGCGGGCGGGGACCATGTAGCCGGGCAGTTCCTCGCGGAGCGCCTCGCGCAGCACGTCCTCCGGGGTGTCCGAGACGGCGTGGGCGACGAGCCGGCGGGGGCCGCCGCGTTCGCCCTCGGCCGTCACGACCGCGGCGCGGACGTCCGGCCGGCGCAGCAGCGCCGCCTCGACCTCGCCGAGTTCGATGCGGTGGCCCCGGATCTTGACCTGGGTGTCCGCGCGTCCCAGGAACTCGATGGTCCCGTCCGGCAGGTAGCGGCCGAGGTCGCCGGTCCGGTAGAGCCGCTCCCCGGTGACCGGGTGGCGGAGGAAGGCCGCGCGGGTCTTCGCCTCGTCGCCGAGGTAGCCGCGGGCCAGGCCGGCGCCGGAGATGTACAGGTCGCCGGGGACGAGGGCGGGGCGGGGCCGCAGCGCCTCGTCCAGCACGTGGAACTTCTGGTTCCGCAGGGGCCTGCCGTACGGGACGCTCGTCCACTCCGGGTCCACCCGGGTGATCGGGTGCTGGATGGACCAGATGGCCGCCTCGGTCGCGCCGCCCAGGCTCCAGGTCCGGGCGTTCGGCAGCGCCGCGGCGATGGCGCCGGGGAGGGTGACGGGGATCCAGTCGCCGCTCAGCATCACCAGGCGCAGCGACGGCGGGCCGCCGGAGGCCCGTACGTGCTCGACGAACATGTCCATGAGGGCGGGGACGCTGTTCCAGATCGTCACCCGGTGCCGGTCGATCAGCTCCCGCCAGACGGCCGGTTCCCGCTGCGCCGACGCGTCGGGCAGGACGACGGCGCCGCCGGCCGCGAGCGGGCCGAAGACGTCGTAGACCGAGAGGTCGAAGTGGAGCGCGGACAGGGCCAGGACCCGGTCGTCCGCGGTCACGCCGAACCGGTCGTTGACGTCCTGGACGGTGTTGACCGCGGCGGCGTGCTCGATCATCACGCCCTTGGGGGTGCCGGTGGAGCCCGAGGTGAAGATGACGTAGGCGAGGTCGCCGGGTCCGGCCGGGCAGGGCGGCGGCGGGGCGTCCGCTCCCCCGCCGTCCGGTCCGGTGTCGACGCGCAGCGCGCGGGTGCCGTCCGGGAGGTCGAGGCCGTCCGCGTCCCGCGTCCGGGTCAGGACCAGCCGTATGCCGGCGGACTCCGCGATCGCGCGGAGCCGGCGGCCGGGCACGGCGGTGTCGAGCGGTACGTAGGCGGCGCCGGCCTTGAGGACGCCGAGGACCGCGACGACCTGCTCCCAGCCCTTCTCCATCGCGATGCCGACGAGCGTGCCCGGGCCCGCGCCGTGGTCGGCCAGCCGGCGGGCGATCCGGTCGGAGCGGCGGTGCGCCTCGCCGTAGCTGAGGGTCCGGGAGGCGGTGACGACGGCGGGCGCGTCCGGCCGGGCCGCGGCCTGCCGCAGGAACCCGTCGTGCAGCAGCCCGGCGGGGGCGGGGCCGTCCGTGGCGTTGGCCGCCCGCCGGGCCTCCAGGTCGGCCGCCGGCACCGGTACGGACGGCGGGCGGCGCCAGGCCCCCTCCCCGCACAGCTCCCGCACCAGCTCCAGGTAGGCGTCCCACATGCCGTCGACGACGCCTTCGGGGAACACCTCCTCCACCACGTCCCAGTTGAGGACCAGTTCCCCGGCCTCCTCCAGGGCCTGGTGGTCGAGCCACACCTGCGGCGTCCGCACCGAGCTGGAGGCCAGGCGGCCCGCGGTGCCGAGGGCGGTCAGCGCGGTGAGCGCGCCGGGCTCGCCGGCGCCCCGGCCGGAGAAGCCGAGGGTGCTGGTGAAGACCACCGGCATGCTCGCGAGGCCGGTGCCGCCCCGGGTGCGGTTGAGCTCGCGCAGCACCTCGACCCCGGTGACGTGGCCGTGTTCGAGGTCGGTGAGGAGCCGGTCCTGCAACCGGGCGGCGCCGGAGGCGAAGCTCTCGGCGGGTGCGGCGTCGACCTCCAGGAGGGTGGTCGCGCTGAGGTTCCCGACGATCCGGCCGGCGTCCTCGTGCACGGCCCGCCGGTGGAACGCCAGCACGTTGAGCGTGAAGCGCGGCGAGGCGCTCCAGGCGGCGAGGACCTGCGCGTACGCGGCGCACAGGGCCGCCGAGGGGGAGATCCCGGCCGCGGTGGCGTGGTCCTTGAAGCGGCCCCAGGCCCCGGGTTCGATCCGGGCCGTGCGGTGGGTGAAGACCGGCCGCCGCGGCGCGGGGCCCGGGCGCAGCGGCAGGGCGGGGGCGGGCGGCAGGGTGGCGAGGCGGTCCCGCCAGTAGGCGAGGGACGTATCGCGCCGTGCGGCGTCCTCCTCGGCGGCGGCCAGGACGTAGTCGCGGTAGGTGACGGCCGGGGCGGGCGTCGCGGGCGCGCCGGAGCGGTAGGTCTCCGCCCACTCCCGGAACAGCAGTCCGGAGCTGCGGCCGTCGACGATCAGCGCGTCGAAGGCGAGGTGCAGCCGGATGGTGCGCGCGTCCAGCAGGGTCGCCCGGACGTCGAACAGCGGCCAGACCTCGGTGTCGAAGACCTGGTGGCGCATCTCCTCGTGGATCCCGGCCAGGCGGCGGGCCCGCTCGTCCCCGTCGCACTCCCGCAGGTCGACGACGGGGATCCGGTACGCGGGGACCTCCGGGAGCACCCGCTGGTGGCCGTCCCGGGAGACGACCGCGCGGAGCATGTCGTGCCGGTCGATCAGGTGCCGGAAGGCGGCGGCGAGCCGGTCGGTGTCGGTGTCGTCGAGGTCGACCTCGACGAGGAAGGAGGTGGAGACGCCGCCGAGTTCGAAGGCGTCGGTCCGGCCGACGAGGTACGCCTGCTGGAGGGCGGTGAGCGGGAACGGCTCGTACCGGGCGGCCGGGCCGGCGGTCGGCGTCAGGACGGCCGGCCCGGCCGTCGGTACCGCGCCGGCCGGCGTCACGACCGTCGGTGCCACGGCGGTCGGTGCTGCGGCGGCCGGCGTCACGGCGGTCGGTGCCGCGTCGGCCGGCGCCGCGTCGGCCAGCGCCGCGTCGGCCGGCGCCGCGTCGCCCGGCGTCAGGGCGGCCGGTATCGCGTCGGCCGGTGCCGCGGCGGGCTCTCCGGCCGCCCGGTGCGCGTCGCCGCGGGCCGTCCGGACGGCGCGGGCGAGCTCGTCGGTGCTCCGGCCGTCCAGGAGGGCGCGCAGGGGGATGTCCACGCCGAGCCGGCGGTCGAGGGACTGCCGGATGTCCACGGCGATCAGCGAGTCGACGCCCAGGCTCCGCAGCGGCAGGTGCAGTTCGTCGCCGGTGACGGCCGCGCCGCGCGCCCGGCCGACGATGCCGGCCACCGCCTCGGCGACGTCGGCGGGGGCCGCGTCCCGTACCGGGGCGGGCGCGGCGTCCCGTACGGGGACGGACGCGGGCGCGGCTTCGAGGCGTACGCCCTCGGCGAGGGCCACGGGGGCGCCGTCGGGGCCCACGAGGCGGACCTGGGCGACGAGCGGCCCGTGGGGGGCCGGGGCCCGGTCGCCGCGGCCGGTGCCCGCCGGGAGCCAGTACCGCTCGCGCTGGAAGGGGTACCCCGGCAGGGTCGCGGGCGGGCCGTCGGGCTCGCCGTGCATCCGGGCCCAGTCGATCCGCGCGCCCCGCGTGTAGAGGGCGCCGAGGCCGTCGAGGAGGGCGCGGCGGGCGTCCTCCCCCTCGCGGGGCGACGGCAGGAAGGCGGCGGGCGCGGTCGCCCGGAGCCGGTCGAGGACCGGTGAGGCGGGCCCCAGCTCCACGAAGCCGCGGTGTCCGTCGCGCAGGAGCGCGGCGACCGCGTCGGTGAACCGTTCCGGCCCGGCGGTGTCCGCCGAGAGCCGGGCCGTCGCCGCCCGCCGGGCGTCCTCCAGGTCCAGCTCCCCCCGGAGGCAGGCGGCCACCGGTTCGCCGGCGCCGTGGCCGAGGACGGCGGCGGGCTCCACGCCCCACGACCGCCAGAGTTCGGCGAGCGCGTACGTGACGGCGAACGGCGAGAGCCGGTCGGCGCCGGCCCCGGCGCACCGCTCCAGGGCGGCGCGGAAGGCGGGCTCGGTGTCGGCCAGTCCGGCGAGGGCCTCGGCGTGCTCCGGCTCCGGGAGGCCGGTGACGAGGAGGACCGGGCCCCGGTCCGCCTTCGGGGGCCGGAGGCCGGTGCGGACGCCGGGCGGCGGCTCCTCGTCCGGGCGCGTGCGGGCGAGGAGGTCGCGCAGTTCGGCGCGCGAGGAGGCGACGGCCGTGAGGCGGTGCGGGAAGTGCGCCCGGCCGAGGCTCGTGGTCCGGCAGATCGCCGCGAGCGAGTCACCCGCGCCGTCGCTGTCGGTGTCGGTGTCGGTGTCGGCGAGCAGGTCGACGTAGCGCGCGGTGAGTTCGGCGAGGGCCCGCGGGGTCCTGGCCGACAGGGTCAGCAGGCGTGGCCGGTCCGGCGCGGCGGCGGGCGGGGTCCGGTCGGGGGCGGCGGGGGGCTCCTCCAGGACGACGTGGGCGTTGGTGCCGCTGATGCCCTGGGAGGAGACCGCCGCGCGGCGCGGCCCGGAGGTCTCGGGCCACGCGGTCTCCCGGGCGACGAGCTCGACGCCCGCCGACCAGTCGACGTGCGGGGTGGGTTCCGCCACGTGCAGGGTGGCGGGGAGGGTGCCGTACCGCATCGACAGGACCGTCTTGATGACGCCGGCGACGCCGCCGGCCGCCTGGGTGTGGCCGAGGTTCGACTTCACCGAGCCGAGCAGCAGCGGCCGGTCGCGGCCGGGCCCGTAGACGGCGAGCAGGGCGCGGGCCTCGATCGGGTCGCCGAGCGGGGTGCCGGTGCTGCCCGCCTCCACCACCTGGACGTCGCCCGGTTCGAGGCGCGCGTCCTTCAGCGCCTGCCGGACGACCCGCTGGTGCGCGGCGCCGTTCGGCGCGGTCAGGCCGTGGCCGGCGCCGTCCTGGTTGACCGCGCTGCCGCGCACCACGGCCAGGACCCGGTGGCCCAGGCGCCGCGCGTCCGAGAGGCGTTCCACCAGGAGCATGCCCACGCCCTCGGCGAAGCCGCTGCCCGAGGCGGCGGCCGAGAACGGGCGGGACCTGCCGTCCGGCGACAGGCCCCGCATGCGGGTGAACTCGGTGAACAGCCGGGGCGTGGCCATGACGGTCGCGCCGCCCGCCAGCGCCATCGCGCACTCGCCGCGGCGCAGGGACTGGACGGCCAGGTGCAGCGCGACCAGCGAGGACGAGCAGGCGGTGTCCACGGTGAGGGCCGGGCCGCGCAGGCCGAGCGCGTACGCGATCCGGCCGGAGGCGACGCCGCCGGCCGTCCCGGTGGTGAGGAAGCCCTCGGCCTCCTCGGGGATGTCGTCGGCTCCCGTCCCGTAGTCCTGGCAGGACAGTCCGGCGAAGACGCCGGTCTCGGTGTCGCGCGCGGACTCCGGGTCGATCCCGGCGTCCTCGAAGGCCTGCCAGGCGGTCTCCAGGAGCAGCCGCTGCTGCGGGTCCATGGCGAGGGCCTCGCGCGGGCTGATGCCGAAGAAGGCCGCGTCGAAGTCGGCCGCGCCGCGCAGGAAGCCGCCCGCGCCGGTCACGCTCCGGCCGCCGCCGTCGGGGTCGTACAGGCCGTCCCGCCAGCCCCGGTCGCGGGGGAAGGGGCCGACGGTCTCGCCGCCCTCGGCCAGCAGCCGCCACAGGGCGGCGGGCGAGTCGATCCCGCCGGGGTACCGGCAGGCCATGCCGACGATCGCGATCGGCTCCCGGTCGCCGTCCTCCAGCTCGCGCAGCCGTTCGCGCGTCCGGTGCAGGTCGAGGGTGAGGCGTTTGAGGGCGCCGAGCAGCCTCTCGTTCGTCTCGTCCGTTTCTGGTGCCATGACGGATCGGTCCTTCGTGGGGGTCAGGAGCCGGAGAGCTCGCGGTCGATGAAGTCGAGGAGTTCGTCGGCGGTCGCGGCCTCGACGAGCGCCGTCACCTCCGCGTCCCCGGTGTCCCCCGGGACCACCGGGGCCGGGGCCGGGGGCTCCTCGCGCGGGGCGAGTTCCGCGTCGAGGACGGCGACGACCTCCGGCAGCGTGGGGGCCTCGAACAGGAGGGTGACGGGGAGCCTGAGGCCGGTCGCGGCGCCGAGGCGGTTGCGGAACTCGACCGAGGTGAGCGAGTCGAGTCCGAGCTCGCCGAACGGCCGGTCGTCCGCGATCTTCTCGGGCCGGGTGCCGAGGACGGCGGCCATGTGGGTGCGGACCAGGTCGGCCAGGACCTCCGCCCGCGCGGCGGCGGCCAGGCCGGTGAGTTCCTCCCGCAGCGGCCGGAGCCGCCGTCCGGGCGCGCCGCCGGGCCGGGCGGGGCCGCCGGCCGCCACCGCGCGGAGCACCGGCGGGAGGTCCGCCGCCAGGTCGCGCAGGACCGCGCGGTCGAACCTGGCGGGGGCCAGGACGGCGTGCGGCGACGGCAGCGCCGCCTCCAGCAGGGCCAGGCCGTGGTCGGGGGCCATCGGGACGAGGCCGGCCCGGGCGAAGCGGGCGCGGTCGGCGTCGGTGAGGGCGCCCATCATGCCGTCCGGGTCGTCCCACAGGCCCCAGGCCAGCGCGAGGGCGGGCAGGCCCCGGGACCGGCGGTGGCGGGCGAGCCCGTCGAGGAAGGCGTTGGCGGCGGTGTAGCCGCCCTGGCCCGCCCCGCCGAGCGTGCCCATGACCGAGGAGACCAGGACGAACGCGGTCAGCGGACGGTCCGCGGTCAGTTCGTGCAGGTGCCAGGCCGCGTCGGCCTTGACCCGCATGACCCGGTCGATCCGGTCGGGGGTGAGGGCGGTGACCGGGGCGTCGTCGACCACGCCGGCGACGTGGACCACCGCGGTCAGCGGGTGTCGTGCGGGGACGGTGTCGAGGAGCGCGGCGACGGCCCGCCGGTCGGCGACGTCCACGGCCGCGAAGCGCACCTCGGCGCCGAGGCCGGTCAGGTCGGCGGCCAGGCCGGCGGCGCCCGGCGCGTCGCCGCCGCGGCGGGAGACCAGCAGGAGCCGGCGCGCCCCGTGTCCGGTGACCAGCCGCCGGGCGAGGGCCCGGCCGACGGCGCCGGTGGCGCCGGTGATCAGGACGGTGCCGTCCGGGTCGAGGACCGGCGGGACGGTGAGGACGACCTTGCCGACGTGGGCGCCCCGCCGCAGCAGTCCGAGGGCCTCGGGCGCGCGCCGGACGTCCAGGTCGGTGACGGCGGGCCAGGTGAAGACGCCCTCGGCGAACAGCTCGACCGCCCGGCGCAGGAGGCGGCCGAGGTGCTCGGGCGGCAGCCGGAGGAGGTCGGACGCCCGGTAGCGCGCGCCGGGGTGCGCGGCGGCCACCTCGGCGGGGTCCCGGGGGTCGGTCCTGCCCAGGTCGACGAGGAGGCCGCCGGGCCGCAGCAGCCGCAGCGACTCGTCGAGCAGTTCGCCGGTGAGGGAGTTCAGGACGAGCGCCATGGGCCGGCCGCCGGCGCCGAAGCGGGTGCCGAAGCCGGGTTCGCGGGAGGAGGCGATCCTGTCGTCGGTCAGGCCGAGGGCGCGCAGCGCGGGCCACTTGGCGGGACTGGCGGTCGCGTGGACGTCGGCGCCCAGGTGGCGGGCGAGCTGGATCGCGGCCATGCCGACGCCGCTCGCCCCGGCGTGGATCAGGACGGGGTCGCCGGGCTCCACCGCGCCCAGTTCGGTCAGGGCGTGCAGGGCGGCCAGGTGGGCGACGGGCACCGCGGCGGCCCGGGTGAACGACCAGCCGTCGGGGATCCGGACCAGGGTGCGGGGGTCGGCGTGGGCCGTGGTGGCGAGCGCGCCGGGGAACAGGCCCATCACCCGGTCGCCGACGGCCAGGCCGGTGACGCCGGGGCCGGTCGCGGTCACGACGCCCGCGCCCTCCAGGCCGAGCGGGCCGGGGTCGCCGGGGTGCAGGGCGAGCGCGCCGAGGACGTCGTGGAAGGTGAGTCCGGCGGCGCGGACCGCGATCCGGACCCGGCCGGGGCCGGGTTCGGCGGCGGCCTCGGGGCACGGCCGGAGCTCCAGGGCGTCCAGGGTGCCGCGTTCGGGGAGGTCCAGGCGCCAGGCGGGCGCGTCCCCGGGGAGCGGCAGGAGGGGGCCGTCGGCGGCGGGTTTGAGGCGGGGCACCAGGACGGCGCCGTCCCGGACCGCCAGCTGGTGTTCGTCCGAGGCCGTGGCCGCGGCCGGGACCTCGGTGGTGTCCGGGCCGAGGTCGACCAGGACGAACCGGCCCGGGTGTTCGACCTGTGCCGTCCGCACCAGGCCCCAGACCGCCGCCTGCGCGAGGTCGGTGACGGTCTCGCCGGGCCGGGCCGCGACGGCCCCCCGGGTGACCAGGACCAGGCGGTCCTCGGCGGGCCGGTCCCCGGCGAGCCACCGGGCGAGCAGGTCGCGGGTGCGGCGCACGGCGTCCCTGGCCGCCGCCGGTACGCCGGCGGCGTCCGTCCCGTCCGGGCAGGCCACGACGGCGGGTCCGGCCGGCGCGTCCGGTGCGAAGGCGTCCCACGGCACCGGCGCGTGACCGGGCGTCACGGCGGCGGCCGGTCCGGCGAGCGGTTCCCAGTCCGGTACGAAGAGGGAGTCGCGCGCGGCGGCGGCGGGGTCCACGGCGGGGGCCGTCCCGGCCGGGCCCAGTTCCAGCGCGTCGACGCGGGCCGCGGGCCGTCCGTCGGCGTCGAGCAGGGTCAGGGAGGTCCCGCCGTCCGCGGCGGGCTCCGCGCGCGTCCGCAGCGACGCGTGGCCGCCCGTGCCGAGCAGGGACACCCCGCGCCAGCGCAGCGGCCGCACGGGCCGGCCCCGGCGGGCGGCCTCCTCGGCGGCCAGGGCGTGCAGGGACGCGTCGAGCAGGGCGGGGTGGAGGCGGTAGGAGGCGGCGTTCCCGGCCTCCGGTTCGGGCAGGGCGGCCTCGGCGAACCGTTCCGCGTCGCGCCGCCAGGCGGCCCGGAGCCCCTGGAAGACCGGGCCGTGGCCGTGCCCGCGCAGCCCGAGGTCCTCGTGGACGCGGTCCACCGGCACCGGTACGGCCCCGGCGGGCGGCCACGCCGCGGCGGACGGCCGGTCCGCGGGGGCCGGTGGCGCCGCCCGGTCGGGTCCGAGGGTGCCGCGGGCGTGTTCGGTCCACTCCCCGCCGGCCGTCCGGCCCGTCACCCGGCAGGCGCGCAGCCCGTCGGCGTCCGCGGCGGCCACCCGGACCCGCAGGTCGACGGCGCCGTCCTCCGGGAGTTCCAGGGGTGCGGAGAGCGTCAGTTCCTCGACGCGCGGCGTGCCGGCCTCCGCGCCGGCGTGCAGGGCCGTCTCCAGGAGGGCGGTGGCCGGTACGACGACCGTGCCCGCGACGGTGTGGTCGGCCAGCCAGGGGTGGGTGCGGGTGGAGAGCCGGCCGGTGAACACCGTCTCGCCGTCGCCGAGGTCGACGGCCGCCCCGAGCAGGGGGTGGCCGGCCGGGGCCTGGCCGAGGGCGGCGGTGCCCGCGGGTCCGGTCGTGGGCGCGAGCCAGTGACGGCGGTGCCGGAAGGGGTAGGTGGGGAGGCCGGCGGGGGCGGCGGCCGGTCCGGTGGCGGGTCCGGTGAGCCGTCCCCACGCGAGGGGCAGGCCCCGGACGTGGGCCTCGGCGGCGGAGGTGAGGAAGCGGCGCAGGCCGCCGTCGTCGCGGCGCAGCGAGGCGGTCACGATCCCGTCGGCCCCGGCCCCTTCGAGGATCTGGCCGAGGGCGCCGGAGAGGACCGGGTGCGGGCCGACCTCCACGAAGGCGGTGTGCCCGGAGGCGACGAGCGCTTCGACCGCCTCCTGGAAGCGGACCGGGTGGCGCAGGTTGCGGTACCAGTACGACGCGTCGAGCGCGCCGCCCTCCTGCCAGTCGGCGGTGACGGAGGACATCATCGGGATCTCCCCGGCGCGCGGTGCCAGCGGTGCCAGGTCGGCGAGGATCCGTTCGCGGATCGGTTCGACGGCGGGGCTGTGCGAGGCGAAGGCCGCCGGGACGGCGCGGGCGTCGACGCCTTCGGCCCGGTAGCCGTCGACGAGTGCGGCGACCGCCTCCGGGGGGCCGGCCACGACGGTGGTGGCCGGTCCGTTGACGGCGGCGACGTGGAGGAGGGCGCCGAGGCGTTCCCGTACCCGCCGGGCGGGCAGCGGGACCACGGCCATGCTCCCCCGGCCGGTCAGGCCGGTGGCCGCGGCGCTGCGCAGCGCGATGGCGCGGGCGCCGTCCTCCAGGGAGAGCGCCCCGGCGACGGTGGCGGCGGCGATCTCGCCCTGGGAGTGGCCGATCACGGCGTCCGGGACGAGGCCGGCCGAGCGCCACAGCCCGGCCAGCGACACCATCACGGCCCACAGGGCGGGCTGGACGACGTCGACCCGGTCGAGCGGGGCCGCGCCCTCCAGGACGTCGGTGAGCGACCAGTCGACGTACGGGGCGAGGGCGCGCCCGCACGCGGCCAGGCGGGCGGCGAAGTCGGGGCTCTCGGCGGCGAGCCGCGCCGCCATGCCCGGCCACTGGCCGCCCTGGCCGGGGAAGACCAGTACGGTCCTGCCGGGTTCGGCGGCCCGGCCGGTGACGAGGCCGGGGGCCTCCTCGCCGCGGGCCAGCGCGTCCAGGGCCCGGCCGGCCTCCCGCCGGTCGGCGGCGATCACCACGGCGCGTTCCTCGAAGGGGGTCCTGGTGGCGAGGGCGGGTGCCGCGCCGGTCGGGTCGTGGGGCGCGGCGGCCAGCCGCCGGGCCTGCTCCCGCAGGGCGTCCGGGGTCCGGGCGGAGAGGACGACGGGGACCACGGGCGGCCGGGCCGGCTCGTCGGCGGGGCCGTCCGCGGGGGGCGGCTCGGCCAGGATCACGTGCGCGTTGGTGCCGCTGATCCCGAACGAGGAGACGCCGGCGCGGCGCGGGGCGCCGGTCTCGGGCCAGGGGCGGGAGCGGTCGAGGAGGGCGACCGCGCCGGAGTCCCAGTCCACGTGCGGGGACGGCTCGTCGGCGTGCAGGGTGGCGGGCAGGGTCGCGTGCCGGAGGGCCTGGACCGTCTTGATGACGCCGCCGACGCCCGCCGCCGCCTGGGCGTGTCCGATGTTGGACTTGAGGGAGCCGAGCCACAGCGGCCGGTCGCGGTCGCGTCCGTAGGCGGCGATCAGGGCGTTGGCCTCGATCGGGTCGCCGAGCGCGGTGCCCGTGCCGTGCGCCTCCACGGCGTCGACCTGACGGGGGGTGAGGCCGGCGTCGGCCAGGGCGTCCTCGATGACGCGCTGCTGGGCGGTGCCGCTCGGCGCGGAGAGCCCGTTGGAGGCGCCGTCGGAGTTGACGGCGGTGCCGGCGATCACCGCGAGGACGGGGTGGCCGTGGCGGCGGGCGTCCGAGAGGCGTTCGACGACGAGCATGCCCGCGCCCTCGGCCCAGCCGGTGCCGTCCGCCCGGGCGGAGAACGCCTTGCAGCGGCCGTCGGCGGCGAGCACCCGCTGGCGGGAGAGTTCCACGAACATGCCGGGGGTGGCCATGACGGTGACCCCGCCGGCCAGGGCGAGCGAGCACTCTCCGCCGCGGACGGCCCGCACCGCCTGGTGCAGGGCGACCAGCGACGCCGAGCAGGCGGTGTCGACGGTCAGCGCGGGCCCGTTGAGGCCGAGGACGTAGGCGATCCGCCCGGAGACCACGCTGAGGCCGGTGCCGGTCAGGAGGTGGCCCGCGACGCCGGGTCCGGCGGTCTCCATGCTCGGCCCGTACCCGGAGTGCATGGCCCCGGCGAACACCCCGGTGCGGCTCCCCCGCAGCGTCGCGGGGTCGATCCCGGCGCGTTCCAGCGCCTCCCAGGCGACTTCCAGGAGGAGCCGCTGCTGCGGGTCCATGGCGAGGGCCTCGCGCGGGCTGATGCCGAAGAACTCCGCGTCGAAGCCGGCCGCGTCCCGCAGGAAGCCGCCCTGGCGCGCGTACGAGGTCCCGGGCCGCTCCGGGTCCGGGTGGTGGAGGGCCGCCAGGTCCCAGCCGCGGTCGCCGGGGAAGTCGCCGACGGCGTCGGTCCCGGCGGCGACCAGGTCCCACAGGTCGTCGGGGGAGTCCACCCCGCCGGGGAACCGGCAGGCCATGCCGACGATGACGACGGGGTCGCCGGCGCCGGACGGGGTGTCCACGCGGGCGGGTCCGGGCCGTTCCGGTACGGCCCCGGGGGGACCGCCCGCCGCGGCGAGGGCGGCGAGCGCGTCGGCCGCGGCGGCCGGGCTCGGGTGGTCGTACAGGAAGGTGCTCTCCAGAGCGAGCCCCGTCGCGGTCGACAGCCGGTCGCGCAGTTCGAGCGTCATGGCCGAGTCCAGGCCCAGTTCCCGGAAGGTCGGGCCGGGCGGGACGTCGGCGGCCGAACCGGCGCCGAGCACGAGGGCGGTGAGGCTCCGGACCAGTTCGCGCATCGCCCGCGGGTCCCCGGCCGGGGGCGCGGCCGGGGGCGGGGCCGGCGGCCCGTCCGGTGTCTCCCCGGCGGTGCCGGGCAGTCCGGCGGGCCAGAAGGAGCGGCGCTGGAAGGGGTAGGTCGGCAGGTCGGCCAGGGGGGCGGAGCGGGGCAGCAGCGCGGCCCAGTCGACGGCGACGCCGTGCGCGAAGGCGTCGGCGGCCGCGGTGAGGAACCGGCGCCGGCCGCCGTGGTCGCGGCGGAGCGTGCCCAGCGCGGCGCCGTCCCCGCCGCGCAGGTCGATCGCCCGGCGGACGGCCGTGGTCAGCACGGGGTGCGGGCTGATCTCCAGGAAGGTCGTGTGGCCCTCGTCCAGCAGCTTCTCGACGGCCGGTCCGAACCGCACGGGTTCGCGCAGGTTGCGGAACCAGTAGGCGGGCCCCAGGGAGGCGGTGTCGACCGGTCCTGCGGTGACGGTCGAGACGAAGGGCACGCCGGCGGGGCCGGGGGCGATCCCGTCGAGGGCGGCGAGCAGTTCCTCCCGCAGGACGTCGACGTCCGCGCTGTGCGAGGCGTAGTCGACCGGGATCCGCCGGGTGCGGACCTCCGGCCCGTAGTGGGCGGCCAGCGCGTCGAGCGCGGCGGCCGGTCCCGCGACGACGGTGTGCGCGGGGCCGTTGACCGCCGCGACCGTCAGGGCGGGCGCGACCGCCCCGGCGTCCTCCGCCACCCGGGCGGGCGGGAGTTCCACCGACAGCATCCCGCCCCGGCCCGCGATCCGGCCCAGCGTCCGGCTGCGCAGGGCCACGATCCGCGCCCCGTCCGCCAGGGAGAGCGCCCCGGCGGCGGTGGCGGCGGCGATCTCGCCCTGGGAGTGGCCGATCACGGCGGCGGGTTCCACCCCGGCCGACCGCCACAGGGCGGCCAGCGACACCATCACCGCCCACAGGACGGGCTGGACCACCTCGTCGGCCGTCAGCGGCGGAGCGCCGGGGGCGCCCCGCAGGACGTCGGCCGGCGACCAGTCCGTGTACGGGCGCAGGGCGTCGGCGCAGGCGTGGAGCCGGGCGGCGAAGACCGGTTCGGTGTCCAGGAGTTCGGCGGCCATGCCGGCCCACTGCGAGCCCTGGCCGGGGAAGACGAAGACCGGCCGGACCGGCGGCCCCGCGTGGCGGCCCTCCACGACGGCCGCCGACGGCCGGCCGGCGGCCCGGCCCGCCAGTTCGGCGAGGAAGCCGTCCCGGCCGTCCGCGACGATCACGGCGCGGTGGGCGAAGACGGTGCGGGTGAGGGCCAGCGACCGGCCCACGGCGGCCGCGCCGAGCTCCGGGCGCGCCGCCACGTGGGCGCGCAGCCGTGCGGCCTGGTCCCGCAGCGCGGCCTCGTCGCGTCCCGACAGGACCCAGGGCAGCGGCCCCGCGTCCCGCTCGCCGCCGGAGGGCACGGCGTCCGGGGCGGTGTCCGTGGCCGTGTCCGTGGCCGTGCCCGTGGTCGTGCCCGTGGCCGTGCCCGTGGCCGTGCCCGTGGCCGTGGCCGTGGCCGTGCCCGTGGCCGTGGTCGTGCCCGTGGTCGTGGTCGTGGTCGTGGTCGTGCCCGTGGCCGTGGTCGTGGCCGTGGCCGTGGCCGGTGGTTCGGAGAGGATCACGTGGCAGTTGGTCCCGCCGATCCCGAAGGAGCTGACCCCCGCGACGAGGGGCCCGTCCGGCGACGGCCAGGGCCGGGCCTCGGTGACGACCCGCAGCCGCAGCGCGTCGAGCGGGACGCGGTCGCCGGGGCCCGCGTGGTGGAGGGTGGGGACGAGTTCGCGGGCGCCGACGCACAGGACGGCCTTGATGAGGCCGGCGATCCCGGCCGCGCCCTCCAGGTGGCCGATGTTCGTCTTCACCGACCCGACCAGGAGCGGGGCGTCCTCGGTGCGGGCGGAGCCCAGGGCCGCGCCGAGCGCGGCGGCCTCGACCGGGTCGCCGACGCGGGTACCGGTGCCGTGCAGTTCGACGTACGCGACCTCCGCCGGGGCGACGCCCGCGTCGGCGCAGGCGTCGAGGATCACCCGCTCCTGGGCGGCCCGGCCCGGCGTGGAGAGGGTCTCGGTCGCGCCGTCGTTGTTGAGGGCGCTGCCGCGGATGACGGCGTGGACGCGGTCGCCGTCCCGGAGGGCGGCCTCCAGGGGCTTGAGGACGACGACCCCGCCGCCCTCGCCCCGTACGTAGCCGTTCGCGCGCGCGTCGAAGGTGAAGCAGCGGCCGTCGGCCGACAGGGCCCCGGCCCGTTCCAGAGCCAGGGTGCTCCCGGGGGCGAGGATCAGGTTGACCCCGCCGGCCAGGGCCAGTTCGGACTCGCCGTTCCGCAGGCTGGCGCAGGCCAGATGGACGGCGGCGAGGGACGAGGACTGGCCGGTGTCCACCACCAGGCTCGGGCCGTTCAGGCCGAGGGCGTACGAGATCCGGTTGGCGGTCACGCCGCGCTGGAGGCCGGTCAGGGTGTGGCCGGTCACCGCGTCGGGGCCGGCGTCGTGCACGAGCTTCGCGTAGTCGTCGGCGATGACCCCGAGGAAGACGCCGGTCCGGCTGCCCCGGAGGTCGCCCGGCAGGGTCCTGGCGTCCTCCAGGGCCTCCCAGGCCAGTTCGAGGGCGAGCCGCTGCTGCGGGTCCATGGCGAGGGCCTCGCGCGGCGAGATCCCGAAGAAGGCGGGGTCGAAGCCGTCGACCCGGTCGAGGAACCCGCCGCGCTCGGGGCCGCGGCCGTGCCGTCGGCCGGTGACCGCGTCGCCGCCGTCGCGCAGCAGCCGCCAGAAGGCGCCGGGCCCGTCGGCGCCGGGGAAGCGGCAGCCGATCCCGATGACGGCGACCGCGTGCGAGGGGCGTTCCCGGCCGCCCCGATCAGCCATTCCCATGTCGATGTACCTCGGTGCCTCTCGCTGAGTCGGCGGATTCCGCGTCTCGTGCCTTCGTGCTGACCTGGCGTCAGTCGATGCCGCGGATCACGTGGGGGTCGGGGGCGGTCGCGTCCTCGCCGGCCAGCAGGGCCGGGCGCGCCCGGTGCGGGTGGGGCGCGTACCGCACGCGTCCGGCGGCGTGGCCGGGGAGGGCGGCGGGAGCGGGGGTGGGGAAGGGGGCGGGGGCGGGGGCGGGGGGCGGTGGTGTCGCCGTCATGGCTGATCCCGTCTGTGTCGGCCGGCGGCGCGCC